>NZ_JBKFAL010000033.1:0-46751 GCF_053345625.1 Methylobacterium sp. D53M | reverse complement strand
CGTGGCGCGGATCGGCGACGTGGTCGGGCTGATCTCGACCATCGCGGGCCAGACCAACCTGCTGGCGCTCAACGCCACGATCGAGGCGGCGCGCGCGGGCGCGGCCGGCCGCGGCTTCGCGGTGGTGGCCACCGAGGTGAAGGCGCTGGCCGAGCAGACCGCCCGGGCCACGGAGGAGATCGCGGGCCAGATCGGGCGGGTCCAGGCCTCGACCGGACAGGCCGTCGCGGCGATCGGGACGATCACGGCCCGGATCCGCGACATCGACGGCGTGGCGACCACGATCGCGGCGGCGGTGGAGCAGCAGGGCGCGGCAACCCGCGAGATCGTCCGCAACGTCGGCCAGGCGGCGCAGGGCGCGGCCGCGGTCACCGGCCACGTCGCCGGCGTCGCCGCGGCCTCCGGCGCGACCGAGGCGGCGGCGGGCGAGGTCCTGGGCGCGGCCGCCGCCCTGTCGGCCCAGGCCGCGCACCTGACCGAAGAGGTCGGCCGCTTCCTCGACGGCGTCCGGGCCGCCTGAGCGCGCCCCCAAGCGCGCCTCCAAGCGCGCCGTGGGGCGCCCTTTGGGGGCGCCGCGGCCGCCTCCCTGGCCTGGACGGGTCCGAGGCGATAGAAGGCCTCCCGACGGCCGGCGCGCACGGCGCCGGCTCCAGGGAGAAACCATGCCTCGCCTGTCCCCCCTCTTCGGAGCCGCGTTGATCGCCATGACCACAGCCGCCAATGCCGAGACCGTGACCACCCCGTCGGGCCTCAAGTATCAGGACGAGGTCGTCGGCACCGGGCCCGAGCCGAAGGCCGGCCAGACGGTCACCGTCCAGTACACCGGCTGGCTCGACGAGGGCGGCAAGAAGGGCAAGAAGTTCGACTCGTCCCGCGACCGCAACCAGCCCTTCAGCTTCCCCCTCGGCGCCGGCCAGGTGATCAAGGGCTGGGACGAGGGCGTCGCCACCATGAAGACCGGCGGCAAGCGCACCCTGATCATCCCGCCGCAGCTCGGCTACGGCGCCCGTGGCGCCGGCGGCGTGATCCCGCCGAACGCCACGCTGATCTTCGACGTCGAGCTCCTCGGCGCGAAGTAAGCGCCACGGCTGCGCGACGGCGGGAATTTCGAGACGATGCTGTTCGCGCAGCTGTCCGACGAGCTGTTCAAGCCGCTGGCCTCGCCGAGCCGCGGCTTCAACGCGGCCCTGCTCCTGCACCTGCACCGGCGCGTCCTCGGGGCCGAGCCGGTGCGCAAGGCCGAGCTCCTGGCCGAGATCGGCGACTTCGCCGCCGGCTGGAGTGACCCCGAGGTCAGCGGCGGCGAGCCGATCTCGGCCGACCCGGCCGAGCGCCGCACGGCGCTCTACCGGCGCCTCCTCGACACCGGCTGGCTGATCGAGCGCCGCGAGCGCTACGTCCCGGTCGCGGAGTTCGACCCCGAGGCCCGCCTCCTCCTGGAGGAGCTGTCGCGGCTGGAACGGGGCGAGACCCGCTCCTACGGCGGGGCCGTGCTGGAGGTGCTGGGCGGGCTCGAGAGCGCCCTGTCGGACCCGGCGAACCGCTCCGAGGCGCTGTCCAACGCCGCGCGGGGCGCGGCCGCCTTCCTGTCCCACGTGCGCGGCCTCGCGGCCGGCATGCGCAAGGTCGAGGAGCGCATCCTGCGCGAGCCCGACCGCGCCAAGACCTTCCGGCTGTTCTTCGAGGATTTCGTCGAGCGCCACCTGATCAGCGACTACCGGACGCTGCACACCCGCTTCAACCCGTTCCGCTTCCGCGCCAGCGTGGTGCGCGAGGCCGGCCGGGCGCTGCGCGACGCCCTCACGGTCCGGGCCCTGGCCGAGGGCCTGATCCGCGAGGGGCGGAGCGCCGATCTCGACACGGCGCAGCGGGCCGTCCGGGCGGATCTCGCCCAGATCCTCGCGGTGTTCGAGGGCCTCGACAACCACCTCGACGCCGTCGACGCCGTGGTGGCGCGCCTGGAGCGCCGGATCGCCTCCGCGCTGCACGTGATGGACCGCCCGGACCCGAGCGGCGTCGAGCGCGTCGCCGCGATGCTGCGCGCCGTCGGCGGGTCGGAGATCGCCCCCGAGGTGCCGGGCGACGTCTCGCTGCTGCGGCCGCCGATCGGGCACGCGCATCTCCAGGCGCCGCGCGCCCGCAAGTCGGCCATCGACATGGAGCCGCTGCCCGACATCGAGGACGACCCCGTGGTCGACGCCTTCGCGGCCGCCAAGGCGGAGTTCCGGCGCCGCACCACCGTGACGCCCGAGAGCATGAGCGCCTTCGTGGAGGCCCGGCTCGGCAAGGCGGTGCGGCTGCGCGGGTCGCAGATCGTCATCGCGGGCGTCGACGACTTCATCGTGTTCCAGCGCCTGCGCGAGATCGACGTGCTGTTCGACGCCAAGCTCGGCGCGCGCTACGCCCTGACCCGGCTGCCCGAGCGCGTGGTCAACGGCTGGCTGGACTGCCCGGATTTCCTGCTGGAGCGCCGTCCCCGTGCTTGAGGGCTTCCGCGCGATCATCGACGGCGACGAGCCGCCGCCGCCCGGCGCCCGGGCGCCGGACGCCGAGGAGCTGTGCCGCGCCCTCCAGGTGCTGCTGAAGGGGCAGGTGATCTACGCCGAGACGCAGGGCATCGGCCGCTCCTACGAGCTCGCCCGGCACTACGTGCCGTTCTTCACCGACTACTTCGCCTGCCTCGGCTACGCGCTGACCGTGTCGCACCGCGACCAGATGGTCTCGCTGAGCCCGGCCGCCGACGCCCCGCGCCACGACATCGTCTCGGAGCGCCTGCGCAAGGACGAGACCCTGGTGCTGCTGGCGCTCCGGCTCCTCTACGAGGAGGGCCTGCGCGACCACCGGGCCGGAACGGACGGGATCGTCGACTGCACCACCGACGAGATCGTCGAGAAGATCCGCGCCGTGGCGCGCAACGAGCCCCCCGAGGAGGGCCGGCTCGCCGACATCCTGCGCCTCTACGCCAAGCGCGGCGGCCTGCGCCTCGGCGAGCGCGACCGGGTCGAGCGGGTCACGCCGCTGTCGCTCCTGCCGGGGCTGACGGTGCTGGCCTCCGACGCCTGGATGGAGCGCCTGCGGGCTTGGTCCGAGGCCGGCGAGGCCTGATTTCGCCGTCCGGTCGACCAGTTCGGCGCCGTCTTTGCGAGCGGAGCGAAGCAATCCAGCCAGCGCCACGATTGCCGGCGTCGCGCTGCCCTGGGTCACTTCGCTGCGCTCGCGATGACGGAGTGAGATACGTCAACCGCGACGTGCGGCCGAACCCACGTGACCGAGCTCAGGCCGCCCGGACCGTCGCCAGGAAGTGCTCGACCTCGCTGCCGAGATGGGCCGCCTGGCGGGCCATCTCGGAGGCCGAGGCCAGGACCTGCGCGGCGGCCGCGCCGGTCTCCTCGGCGGCGCCGGCGACGCCGCTGACATTGACGGTCACCGACTCGGTCCCGGTCGCGGCCTCGGCGACGTTGCGGACGATCTCCTGCGTGGCCGCGCCCTGCTCCTCCACCGCCGCCGCGATGGAGTTGGCCATGCCGCTGATCTCGCGGATGCGGCCGGCGATGCCGTCGATGGCCTGGACGGCCTGGCCGGTCGAGCCCTGGATCTGCGCGATCTGGGCCGAGATCTCGGCCGTCGCCTTGGCGGTCTGGTCGGCCAGCGCCTTCACCTCGGTGGCGACGACCGCGAAGCCGCGGCCGGCGACGCCGGCCCGGGCCGCCTCGATCGTGGCGTTCAGCGCCAGCAGGTTGGTCTGGCTGGCGATCGCCGAGATCAGGTCGACCACTTCGCCGACCCGGCGCGCGCCGGTGCTCAGGGCCTGGACGAGGTCGGCCGTGGCGGCGGCCTCGCGGACGGCGGCCTGCGCCAGGTCCGCCGAGGAGCCGACCTGGCGGCCGATCTCGTTGACCGAGGAGCCGAGCTCCTCGGCGGCCGCCGCGACCGTGGTGACGTTGGAGGAGGCCTCCTCGGCGGCGGCCGCCGCGCTGGTCGACTGGCCGGCCGTCTGCGTCGCCGTCGCGGTGAGGCTCTGGGCCGTGGACTGGAGCTGCGTCGCCGCCGACGTCACCGAGCCGACGATGCCGCCGATCGCGGATTCGAACCGGTCGGCGAGTTCGCGCGTCGCCTGCCGGCGCTGCGCCTCGGCGCCGGCCCGGGCCTGCGCGGTCTCGGCCTCGAGGGCGCGGGCGTGCAGCAGGTTCTCCCGGAACACCGCGACGGTCGCCGACATGGCGCCGATCTCGTCCCGCCGCGCCGCGTAGGGGATCTCGGCCTGGGTGTCGCCGTCGGCGAGCCGCCGCATGGACAGCGTCATCCCGGAAAGCGGCCGCGACACGCCCGTGAAGGCGTACAGCATGGCGCCGAGCGCGATGACGAGGCTGACGAGCAGGCTCACGACGGTCGTCCGGACCGCGTCGGCCTGGCTGTCGCGGGCCGCGCGTCCGGCCGCCTCGCCGTTCCGGATGTTCAGGTCGGCGAGGGCGCGGGTCGCGCTGGAGGCCGCGAGGTAGTTGGCGTTCATCGGCCCGCGGAAATAGGCGAGCGCCTGGTCGTGCTGGTCGGCCGGGAAGGCGCGCAGACGCGTCCAGTCGGCCTGCTGCACCGCCAGCTTGGCGAGCAGGTCGTCGTAGATCCCCTGCTCCTCCTTCGACGCCACCAGGCTGCGGTACGCCTCGGCCTTCGCCTGGCGGTTCCGCATCATCTCGTCGGCGTTCTTCAGGCTGGTCTCGCGCTCGGCTTCGGTATCTGCCGTCACGTAGCGGAACTGCCACAGTCGCGAGCGCATCACGAGCGCGTTGATCGCCTGGGCCTCGTTGATCGACGGCACGGCGTTGTCGATCAGCTCCGCGAGCCGCTGGTCGACAGCCTGCATCTTGTAGAGGGTCACGCCGCCCTGAACGATCGCCGCCAGGAGCAGGAGGGCGAAGAGGCCGCTGAGCTTTGCTTTGAGACTGAGACGCATCGGTCGGTTCCGGTCGTGCAGGCGAGACCCGCAGGACATGAACAGTTTGTGCTAACAGGGTTATAACCTGAGGTAGGATCAGGCTTCACGGGTTCGCGTGTGTCGGCTTGCATACGCGGCTGAGTCCGGCCAACTGGGCCGCTCATTCCCCGCCACCGACCCACCGATACCGTGTACGTCCTCACCGACATCGCCATCTCGAACTGGTACCTGATCCGCCGCGAGCAGATCCGCCTGCGCGGCGCCGCGGCGCTGGTCGGGCCGACGGGGGCCGGGAAGTCGACGATCTTCGACGCGGTCGGCACGGTGCTGGCCGGCAACAACGCCAGCCGCCTCGCCCTCAACGCCTCGGCCTCCGGCCGCAGCGCCCGCACCGTGCGCGACTACTGCCTGGGCTGGATCAGCGACCCGGCGGAGGGCGGCCGCCCGACGCGGGAATCCTGCGAGACCGTGCTGGTGCTGGTCTTCGAGAACCCCGATTCCGGCCGCGTGGTCTCGGTCGGCCTCGCCCTGGCGGCCCGGGCCGCCGAGCCGAAGGAGACCGTGCTGTCGCGCTTCATCGCGGTCGGGCACCGGTTCGAGGTCTCCGACTACGCCCGCACCGCCCCCGGCGGCACTTACACGGCGCCCTGGAGCGAGATCGCCGCGGAGCTGCGCGCCCGCGCGTCGAGCTTCACCGAGTACCGCACCTCCGGCGAGCGCTTCACGGCCGACGTGCTGGCGACCCTGCGCGAGGGCGCGCCGGCGCCGGAGCCGCGCCACTTCCTGCGCAGCTTCGCCAACGCGGTGGCGTTCAAGCCGATCTTCGACACCAGCGCCTTCGTGCGCGCCTTCGTGCTCGAGCCGGAGCCCCTCGACGTCGAGCGCGTGCGCCACTCCATCGCCAACTGGCGGCGCCTCCGGGAGACCATCGCCGAGCTGGAGACCCGGCTCGGGCGCCTGCGGCGCCTGCGCGACCGCTACGAGGCCTGGGGCGAGGCGGTCCTCGCCGCCGCGACGCACGAGCTGCGGGCGGCCAGCGCCGATCTGCGACGCCGCAGCCTCGACCTCATCGCCGTCCGGGGCCGCCTCCGCGAGGGCGCCGACACCCTGCGCATCGCCCGCGAGCGCGTCGCGGCGAGCCGCGGCTACGTCCGCGAGATCGACGGCGAGATCGCCGAGAAGAAGGCGCTGGCCGCCGCGGGCGCCGCCGAGGGCCGGCTCGCGGCCTCGACGCTCGGCCTGTCCATGCTGGAGCGCGACCGCAAGGAACTGATCGGCCGGATCGGCGACCTCGTCGCCCTCGTCGGGCAGATGGCCAAGCTCCAGCCGGTCGCCCCGATCCTGCGCCAGAGCTGCCCGCAGGCGGCCCGCCTCGCCGAAGCCTGCGCCCGGGCGGGCCTGCGCCGGGACGCCTCGCCCGAGGAGATCCTGCGCCCCGACGGCCCGCTGGCCGAGCTGGCCGACGGGCTGGCGCGCCTGCCCAACTTCGACGAGGCCCTGGAGCGGGCCGCCGAGGACGCGGCGCTCAAGGCCCGCGCGCAGGAGAGCGAGGCCGAGCGCACGGCGCCGCGCACCGGCGGCGGCCCGGCGGCGCGGCTGTCCTCCGACACGGTGGCGTTCCGCGGCGAGCTAGAGCGGCGCGGCATCGACGCGCTGCCGATCTGCGAATTGGCCGAGATCGTCGACCCGACCTGGGGGCCGGCCCTCGAAGGGCTGCTCGGGCGCGCCCGCGAGGCCCTGGTGGTCGCCCCGGACCGGCTGAGCGAGGCGCTCGGCGTGCTGCAATCCGGCCGCGACCGCTTCAGCCGCTGCATCCTGGTCAAGACCACCGACACCGCCAAGCAGCGCGCCCGCCGCTACGACGACGGTCCGCTCACCGTGATCGAGACCAGCGACCCCCACGCCGAGGCGTTCCTCGGCGTGCGGCTCGGCGGCTACGACCTCGCCCGGGACGATGCCGAGCTGGCGCGCCTGTCCCGGGCCGTGGCGCCGAGCGGCCGGACCACGGCCGGCATGGCCTACACGGTCACCCGCAGCGTCGACCTGCTGATGACCCGCGGCCATCGCGGGCCGACCGCCGACAGCCGCCGCGCCCACGAGATCGCCGTCGCGGAGGCGCGGCGCCTGCGCGGCGAGGCCGCGGTCCTGCGCGAGGCCGCCCGGACGGCCGCCGCGATCCGGGCCCGCGTCGCCCGGGGCCTCGACGCGGTTGAGGCGCTGCGGGCCGAGCTCGACGGGCTGGAGGGGCGGCGGCGCACGCTCCAGACCGAGCGGGAGGGCATCGAGAAGCGCGACACGGCCGGGCTCGCCGCCGAGATCGCCGCGCTGACCACCGAGCGGGTCGGCTACCTGCGGGAATTGTCTGAGGAGCTGGAGCCGAAGCTCGACCGCCTGCTCGCCGACGAGGCGGCCCTGCGCGCCCGGATGGGGCCTATGCGCGAGGCCGTCCGCGCCGCCCTGTCGGCCCGCCGGGCGGCCCTGCGCCAGCTGAGCGCGGGCGACGCGGCGCGGGTGCGCCTCGCCCGCGCCGAGCCCTTCGACCTCGGCGCGGTCGCCGAGGCGCGGCGGGCGCTCGCCGGCCTCGACGGCAAGGCGGCCGGGGCGCGGGTGAGCGCCGAGCGCGGCCTCGCCCGGGATTCCGCCGAGGCCGCCCGCTCGCACGGGCGGATCGCCGAGCGCGAGCTTGCGGAGGCCTGCGCCGCCTGGCGGGTGGAGAACCCGCTGGCCTCGGGGGACGCCCCGGCGATCGACGGCTTCGCCTGGGTGCGCCGGGAATACGAGGCGGTCGAGGGGCACGAGCTGCGCCGCTACCGGGCGCAGGCCGAGCGGGCCGAGTCCGAGATGCGCCGCCTCATGACCGAGGACCTGCTGACGCGCCTCGCCGACCGGTTCGAGCGGGTCCATGCCCGGCTCGCGGCCCTGAACGAGCGGCTCTCGGCGCGCAGCTTCACCGGCCAGACCTACGCGTTCGAGGCGGCGGTGGACCGCCGCTACGCCGCCGTCCACGCGCTGGCCACCGAGACCGCCCGCTCGCCCGAGGCCGCGCAGGCGCTGCTCGCCGGCGAGGCGGAGGGGCCGATGGCGGCCGCGCTCGAGGAGATCACCGCGCTGATCGCCGGCGCGGACGACGCGGCGCGGCTCGCCGATTACCGCAACTACTTCGTCTACGAGATCGGCATGCGCGACCGGGCGGGCAACCGCACCACGATGTCGGCCCGGGCGCTGCGCGGCTCCGGCGGCGAGGCGCAGGCGCCGTTCTACGTGGCGATCGCCGCGTCGCTCGCCAGCGCGTACTACCCGGGCGACCGGCCGGGCGACGAGAATCCGGGGCTCGGCCTGTGCCTGCTCGACGAGGCGTTCTCGAAGCTCGACGTGCGCAACAGCCAGGCGCTGGTCGATCTCTACCGCGCCTGGGGGCTGCAGCTGCTGATCGCCGCGCCCGAGGACAAGCGCACGACGCTGACCGAGGTGATGGACACGATCGTGACGGTCTACAAGAGCCCGGATCTGACCTCGGTCCGGATCGAGGCCGAGCACCCGCTCGAGGCGGCCCGGCGGGCGCTGCACGCGATCAACCCCGACCAAGTCGGGATCGAGGGCTTCCGCCAGTCGGACGCCGCGGAGTGAGCCCGCGGGGCACCGGGGCGGGGCTTCGCGCCGCCGTCCCCGGTATCCCCGTTCTCCGGGAGATCGATCGTCAGTTCAGGTAGGTGCGGATCCAGTTCGGCGAGAGGATCTCGCCCTCTTCGGTGATGATCCAGGGCTGCTTGGCCGGGTCGGCCAGGGCGCCGGCCGCGGCGGCGATCGCCTCCCGCAGGGTCCGGTAGCGCTCGGGCTGCGCGAGCGGGGCGCTCGCCGGGGCCGTGCGCCAGATCGTCAGATCCGCGGGCCGTTCCAGAGCTTCGGTTTCCATGGGTACTCGTCCTTCCGAACCGTTTTGGACCGTTCAGATCGCCGCCGCCGGGCTCTGCCGAGGGGCTGCGGCGATCGATGGTCTGAGCGTCAATGCAAGCATCTCTGCGGCAGCTTTGCGATCAATTCGGGCGGTTCTCGAAACCAGCGTCCGGTGCCGAGGCACGAGTTCGGGCGCGGTTCGGTGTTCCATGTCCGTATTGAGCGCGACTGAGCTGCCCTGGACTTGCGAGAATTGTGGCTCCTGAATGATGACCATTCCGTTAGCCAGTCTGCGCCGGTCGCCGACGTGCGCCAGAACACGTCAGGGGCCTGTCGGCGGCGGCGCCTCTCTGTGTTGACGCCCCGATCCTGAACGCGCACTTAAGGCTCGGCCCGTCGGGGCCCGCCTACGCGCTTCTCTCGGAGTCACCCGTGCCGGATCGTACCGTGCGCATCGTCCTCGCCGCGGTCCTGGTCCTGCTGGCGCTCTACGTCGCCCAGCCCTACCTGCAGCCGCTGCTCTACGCGGCCGACACGCCCCGGGCGATCACGGCCCGCGGCGATCTGGCGCCGGCCGAGTCCTCGACGGTCGCGCTGTTCGAGCGCGCGAGCCCGTCCGTCGTTCACGTTTTCGCGCAGGGCGCCGCGCAGAACCGCGACCTGCTCGACCTCGACGACCAGGGCGGCGATCAGGGCGGGACGCAGACCGGCACCGGCTTCGTGTGGGACGGCGCCGGTCACATCGTCACCAACACCCACGTCGTGCAGAACGCCGCGCGGAGCGGCGGCTCGGTCTCGGTCCGGATGAGCGACGGCGAGGTCGTGCCCGCCACCCTCGTCGGGATGGCGCCGTCCTACGACCTCGCGGTCCTGCAATTGGGGCGGGTGCGGACCATGCCGCCGCCGCTGGCGATCGGCACCTCGGCCGATCTCAAGGTCGGGCAGTCGGCCTTCGCCATCGGCAACCCGTTCGGCCTCGACCACACGCTGACCACCGGCGTCATCAGCGCCGTGCGCCGCCGCATGCCGACGAGCGAGGGCCGCGAAGTGTCCGGCGTCATCCAGACGGACGCGGCGATCAACCCGGGCAATTCCGGCGGCCCGCTCCTCGATTCCGCCGGCCGGCTGATCGGCGTCAACACCGCCATCGTCTCGCCCTCCGGCGCCAGCGCCGGCATCGGCTTCGCGATCCCCGTCGACGTGGTGAACCGGATCGTGCCGGAGCTGATCAAGGCCGGCCGCGTGCGCAATCCTGGCATCGGCATCATCGCCGCCCAGGAGGCGGCCACCGCCCGGCTCGGCATCGACGGCGTGGTCATCGTGCGGGTGCTGCCCGGCTCCCCGGCCGCGCAGGCCGGTCTGCGCGGCGTCGACCCGCAGACCGGCGACCTCGGCGACGTGATCGTCGAGGCCAACGATCGCCCGGTCCACCGCCTCGCGGACCTGACCGCGGCCATCGAGGAGGCCGGTCTCGGCGCCGGCGTGACCCTCAAGGTGGAGCGCGACGGCCGGATCCGGCAGGTCCGCGTCACCACCGCCGAGGTCGCGGAGAACCGGCGATGACGCGCGCGGCCCTCCTCCTGACCCTGATCCTCCTGGCCGCCGCCGCGCGCGCCGGCGAGGCGCCGACGCGCGCGCGCCTCTGCCCGGAGAACCTGCCCGAGGGCGTGCGCCTCCCGCCGCAGCCCGGCTGCGACGCGAGTGTCCGCCCGCCGACGCCGCGCCGGCCGGGCCACTTCGATCTCGGGGACGGGACGAGCATCCAGATCGGCGGGAGCGCGTCCGCCCTCTACGGCGTGCGGCGCTGAGCGATGGTGCTGTTCGCCGGCCTGCTCGCCTGCCTGACCCTGTGGTGGCTGTCGAAGAACTCGGGCGGCCTCGGCCGGAGGCTCCGCGGCGGTCTCCGGGCTGGCCTCGGCGCCGCCCTCGGGCGGGCGCGTCTGCCGACCTTCGGCGCCTTCGCGCTGCTCGCGGCCGGGTTCCTGCTCCTGCGCGGGAACTTCGTCCTCGCGGCACTGCTCGGGCTGAGCGGCGTCTGGATGATCGAGGGTCAGGCCGCCATGACCGCGCGGCTGCGCCGGCTGATCCGGCCGGGATCCGGCGAGCGCCCGCGCGACCCGGAGGACCGCCGCTTCCGCACGGTCCTGATCGACGCCCTCGTGCGCCCGGACGGCAGCCTGCGCACGGGCCGCGTCATCGCGGGGCCGGGCGCCGGCGCGTGGCTCGACAGCATGCCCACCGGGGCTGTGGTCGAGCTGCTGCGACTCTGCCGGATCCGCGACGCCGCGGGCGCCGCCCTGCTAGAGCCGTATCTCGACCGCCGGTCGCCCGGATGGCGTGTAGACGCTGAGGGCGATCGCGACCCGCGGCCGCGCCGTCCGCCGCATCCAGGGGCGATGACGCAGGAGCAGGCGTACGAGATCCTGGGGCTTCAGCGCGGGGCGACCGCTGAGGAGATCCGGTCGGCCCACCGGTCTCTCATGAAGCGCGCCCACCCCGACCAGGGGGGCAGCGCCGAGGGCGCGGCGCGCGTCAACGCGGCCCGGGACAGGCTTCTGAACCGACATCGCTGAACTCCACGCGCGTTGTCAGAGAGTTACCGATCGTCGGCCGCGGACGAACTCGGTCGCGGCCGTTCCGTATCCGGCGCGCGGGCGCGCCGGTGGCTCGCGAAACGCGGCGCGCGGGCGCGCCGGCGGGTCTCGCGGGTCTCAGCTCCGGGTGGCGAAGCAGCTGAAGCCGCTGCGCTTCAGGGCCGAGCAGGCCTCCTGGGCGGAATCCTGCTCGGCGAAGCCCGAGAAGCGAGCGCGGAACAGCGTGGTGCCGCCGTGCTCGACCTTGACCGTGTAAGGCGCGGCCTTCGACAGGCTGCCGCCGACCTTGGCGCGCGCCTCCGAGAGCATCGTCCGGGCCTTGGACTCGTCGTCCATGGCGCCGAGCTGGATCACCCAGGCGGTCGGGACGACGCGGGCGCCGGAGACCGCCTTCGGCGGCTCGTCGCGCTCGAGGGAGGCCACCCGGGCCGTGGACTTGGACGCGCCCGGGAAGGGCGGCTGGGCGTTGCCGCCGCCGGCATAGGCCTGGGCCGCCTTCGGGATGCCCTGCGGGCCGGGCTTCCAGGTGCCGCCCGGCGTCGTCGTCTTGGCGGGGGACAGGTCGAGGGGCTCGCCGGTGGTGCCGGTCGTCTCGACGTCCTCGTCGTCCGCCGAGGCGACCTGCGTGCGGGTCCGCGAGACCGCGTCGGCGACGACCGCCGGGCGGGCGCGCTCGGCGACCTCGGTAACCGGCGCCGAGATCCGGGCGCCGGCATAGGCGCGCGGCAGGCTGGCGCGGACGAGGTCGGCCATGATCCGGTCGCGGCTCGCGCCGGACTTGCCGCCCAGCACGATCGCCACGATCTGGCGCCCCTCGGACTTCGCCGCGGTCATCAGGTTGAAGCCGGAATCTCGGGTGTAGCCGGTCTTGATCCCGTCGACGCCCTGGACGTTGCCCAGGAGGCGGTTGTGGTTGCCGATCACCCGGCCGCGGAACGCGAAGGACCGGGTCTGGAAGTAGCGGTAGTAGTGCGGGAACCGGTCCTGGATCGCCCGCGCCAGCACGGTCAGGTCGCGCGCGGTGGTCAGCTGGTCCGGATCGGGCAGGCCCGAGGCGTTGGCGTAGTGCGTGCGGCTCATGCCGAGGGCGTGGGCCTTCGCGGTCATCATCTGGGCGAAGCGCTCCTCGGAGCCGGCGATGTTCTCGCCGATGGCGCAGGCCACGTCGTTCGCCGACTTCGTCACGATCGCCTTGATGGCGTCCTCGACCGAGATGGTCTGGCCGGGGCGCAGGCCGAGCTTGGACGGCGCCTGGGCGGCGGCGTGGGCCGAGATGGTCAGGTCGGAATCGAGGGCGAACTTGCCCCGCTCCATCTGCTCGAACAGCATGTAGAGCGTCATCACCTTGGTGATCGAGGCCGGGTGCCGCAGGGCGTCCTCGTTCACCGCGTGCAAGGTCTTGCCGCTCTTCACGTCCACGACCATCGCCGCGTAGGGCGGGTTGTAGCCGCCGCCGGCGCGGGCATGGTGGTGGTGCCGACCGCGCCGGGCGTCGGCCGGTGAGGCCATGGCCGTCAGGACGGCGGCGGCCAGGATCGCGGCCGGGAGCGCTGGAATCGTCCGGGAGCGGCCTACTACGCTACGCATCACGCCTGATTGCCTCGCGAGACCGGATCTGGCCGGTCGTATCCCCTGCAGAGCCTTCCGCCGATCACGTGGCCCCGCTGCATCAGTGGAGAGTTAGGCAAGTGCAGTTACAGGCCCGTTAATGCGATCGCGGCGAGTGCCGGATCGTGCCGGTCCGGCATCCGCTTACCGGCCGTTCCCGACCCGCTGTTGCCGGTCGGCCATGCCGTGCCGGTTGCGGCCGGCCGCTCTTACAGGCCCGAGCTTGACGCTGGCTGTCGTGCCGCACACTCTCGCGGCGATCCGAAACTGTCGGTCGCGGATGGCGGGCCGGCTCGGCGGCGGACCGGAGATCGGCGATGCAGAGACCCCTTGCCCTCCCCCTGAGCCCGGTCGCCTCCGGCTTCGGGACGCCCCTGCGGCGGTTCGGGATCGCGAGCCGCGCGGCCCAGACCCTCGGCATCGAGTATCTCGACTCGGTCAAGAAGGCCCTCGACGATCTCGGGGCGACCTGGGGGGCGCTGGCGGCGGCCCGCAGCCCGACCGAGATCCTGGCGGTGCAGGCCGCGTACCTGCAGCGGGCCGGGGAGCGCGCCGCGGCCCGCTCGGCCGCCGCCGGCGACGCGATGCTGGGCCTGACCGGCGCGTTCCTGCGGCCGAAGGCGGTGGCGCCGGCCGCGGCCCGTCCCGGCCCGGCGCGCTAGCGGGTCGGCCATCATGCATCGGGGACGCGCGGTGCAGGGCGGACAAGTGCGCACAGGCGTCTGGCGAAGTCGGCTCACCGTCTGTAGATTAACCGGCGTGGAGCTGAGCGCTGCTCCCGGCAGGCCAGGATCAGGATCGGCCGTGAGGGCCGGCGGCGCCCGCTCCGAGCAAGGGATCGGTTCGACGCACATGAGACAGGTCCCCATGCAGGGCACCGCGAGTTCGACCAGGGAGCACCGGCCGGCGCGTATCGCGGTCACGGCATCCGGTTCGCGCACGCCCGGGGGCGACGACCGGTCCAACACCGCGATCATCACGCGCACGAAGCCGCGGACCAAGCGGCCGAGTCTGTACCGGGTACTCCTTCTGAACGACGACTATACGCCGATGGAGTTCGTGGTCCTGGTGGTCGAGCGGTTCTTCAACAAGAGCCACGAGGACGCCTACCACATCATGATGCACGTGCATCAGAACGGGGTCGGCGAGTGCGGGGTCTTCACCTACGAGGTGGCGGAGACCAAGGTGACGCAGGTCATGGACTTCGCACGCAAACACCAACATCCTCTCCAGTGCGTTATGGAAAAGAAATAGGCGCCGCTCGCGGTAGGCACGAAGGACAGAGGCCAGCTTTGCCAAGCTTCTCACGCAGCCTAGAACAAGCCCTCCACCGCGCCCTGGCGCTCGCCGGGGAGCGCCGGCACGAATACGCGACGCTGGAGCATCTCCTGCTCGCCCTGGTGGATGACCAAGATGCGGCCGCGGTCATGCGCGCCTGCAACGTCGAGATCGACACGCTCAAGCGCAGCTTGGTCGACTACGTCGATACCGAGCTGTCCAACCTCACCGGCGACGGCCGGCAGGACGCCAAGCCCACGGCCGGGTTCCAGCGCGTGATCCAGCGCGCCGTGATCCATGTCCAGTCGTCGGGCCGCGAGGAGGTGACCGGCGCCAACGTGCTGGTGGCGATCTTCGCCGAGCGCGAGAGCCACGCCGCCTACTTCCTGCAGGAGCAGGACATGACCCGCTACGACGCGGTCAACTACATCAGCCACGGCATCGCCAAGCGGCCCGGCGCCTCCGAGGCGAAGCCCGTGCGCGGCGCCGACGAGGAGGGCGCGTCCGAGCGTCCGAGCGACGAGGGCGATCCCCGCGGTGCCAAGAAGAAGGGCGACGCGCTCGACGCCTACTGCGTCAACCTCAACAAGAAGGCGCGCGACGGCAAGATCGACCCGCTGATCGGCCGCCATTCCGAGGTCGAGCGCACGATCCAGGTCCTCTGCCGCCGGCAGAAGAACAACCCGCTGCTGGTCGGCGATCCCGGCGTCGGCAAGACCGCGATCGCCGAGGGTCTGGCGCGCAAGATCATCCAGCACGAGGTGCCGGAGGTGCTCGCCGACGCGACCGTCTTCTCCCTCGACATGGGCACGCTGCTCGCTGGCACCCGCTACCGGGGCGACTTCGAGGAGCGCCTCAAGCAGGTGATGAAGGAGATCGAGGCGCACCCGAACGCCATCATGTTCATCGACGAGATCCACACGGTGATCGGCGCCGGTGCGACCTCGGGCGGGGCCATGGACGCGTCGAACCTGCTCAAGCCCGCCCTGGCGTCCGGCACGCTGCGCTGCATCGGCTCGACCACCTACAAGGAGTACCGCCAGTACTTCGAGAAGGACCGCGCCCTGGTCCGCCGGTTCCAGAAGATCGACGTCAACGAGCCGTCGATCCCCGACACGATCGAGATCGTGAAGGGCCTGCGGCCGTACTTCGAGGAGTTCCACAAGCTCAAGTACACGACCGAGGCCGTGAAGGCCGCGGTGGAGCTGTCGGCCCGCTACATCAACGACCGCAAGCTGCCCGACAAGGCGATCGACGTGATCGACGAGACCGGCGCCTCGCAGATGCTGGTGCCGGAGGCGCGCCGCAAGCGCACCATCGGCATCAAGGAGATCGAGGCGACCATCGCCACGATGGCCCGGATCCCGCCGAAGACCGTCTCCAAGGACGACGCGGTGGTGCTCCAGCACCTGACCGAGAACCTGAAGCGCGTGGTCTACGGACAGCCGAACGCCATCGAGGCCCTGACCTCGGCGATCAAGCTGGCCCGGGCCGGCCTGCG
This sequence comes from Methylobacterium sp. D53M, assembly GCF_053345625.1. NCBI lineage: Bacteria > Pseudomonadati > Pseudomonadota > Alphaproteobacteria > Hyphomicrobiales > Methylobacteriaceae > Methylobacterium > Methylobacterium sp. D53M. Next base: position 30,943 of record NZ_JBKFAL010000033.1, on the reverse strand, counting down.
CGACCCGGACAAGCCGATCGGCTCGTACCTGTTCGCGGGCCCGACCGGCGTCGGCAAGACCGAGGCCGCCAAGCAGCTCGCCGCCTCGCTCGGCGTCGAGATGCTGCGCTTCGACATGTCGGAGTACATGGAGCGCCACACGGTGAGCCGCCTGATCGGCGCGCCCCCCGGTTACGTGGGCTTCGACCAGGGCGGCCTGCTCACCGACGGGATCGACCAGCACCCGCACTGCGTGCTGCTCCTCGACGAGATCGAGAAGGCGCATCCGGACCTGTTCAACATCCTGCTGCAGGTGATGGATCACGGGAAGCTGACCGACCACAACGGCAAGCAGGTCGATTTCCGCAACGTCATCATCATCATGACGTCGAACGCGGGCGCCTCGGACCTGGCCAAGGCGGCCTACGGCTTCACCCAGTCGAAGCGCTCCGGCGACGACGTCGAGGCGATCAACCGGCTGTTCGCGCCGGAATTCCGCAACCGGCTCGACGCGATCATCTCGTTCGGCCATCTGCCGAAGGACGTGGTGGCGAAGGTGGTGGACAAGTTCGTCCTCCAGCTCGAGGCGCAGCTCGCCGACCGCAACGTCACGATCGAGCTCTCCGACGAGGCCCGGGACTGGCTGGTGGAGCACGGCTACGACGACGCGATGGGCGCGCGCCCGATGGCCCGGCTGATCCAGTCGACCATCAAGACGCCGCTCGCCGACGAGGTGCTGTTCGGCAAGCTCAAGGACGGCGGCGCGGTCCGCGTGGTCGTCCGCAAGCCGGAGGACGGCGAGGCCAAGGCCGGCGCCAAGGACAGCCTGGGCTTCGACTTCCCGGCGGGTCCCGTGACGCCCAAGCCCGAGAAGGACGTGACCAACGCCGCCAAGCGCCACAAGCGCGCCAAGCCCCGCACCGCGGCCCGGAAGAAGACGCCGAAGGACAACAAGGGCGGCGGCGGCAGCTCGGGCGGCGGCGTCCGGACCGTGCCGAAGGTGCCACTCGTGCGCGCCTAATGGTGTGCAGGCCGGCCGGCGGCCTTCCGGACTCGGGGGCCGCCGGTCTATGACCGCCGCGACGCGCATGCGCCGCGGCGAGGAGGCGCCCGATGACTGACAACCTGCACGAGGGACCTCTGTCCCCCGTCGCGCAGCCGGCGCCCCCCAAGAAGCTCACCCGGCGCGAGGAGCGGCGCCGGCGTCGCCAGCGGCGCCGCCGCGGCGAGGAGGTGCTGGCCTGGGTGCTCGTGCCGTTCATCTGCTTCGGCATCTACTGGGGCATCGCCGCCGGCTTCGACTTCTTCGGCACCTCGCCGGGCCAGGTCTGGGACCAGCTGATGCAGGTCAAGGCCATGATGGAGAAGCGTTCGGGTCCCCAGGGCGCGCGCGGCTAGCGCGCCGCCGCGGGTCCCGGCGCGCGGGAGGCGACGCCTCCGGACGGTTCCGAGCGGGCGCGCCCATGACACCGACCCGTCGATCGCTGCTCGCCGCCCCCCTCCTGGCGATGCCGGCCCTCCGGGCCCGCGCCGGCGGCGGATCCGTGGTCGTCGTCGGCGCCGGGGCCGCGGGGCTCGCGGCCGCCGCCCTCCTGCGGGCGGCCGGGCAGAGTTTCACCCTCGTCGAGGCCCGGGACCGGATCGGCGGCCGCGCCTTCACCGACCGGGCGCTCGGCGCCGCGTGCCGGTTCGACGCCGGCGCCGAGTACATCCACTGGGCCGAGCGCAATCCCTGGGCGCCCATCGCCCGGGCGGCCGGGGCGCACGTCGCCCGCGAGGACGGCTGGGCGCGGCGGCTCGTCGTCGACGGCCGTCCCGCCACCGTCGCCGAGGCGGCGCAGCGGCGCGCCGGCTTCTCCGGCCTCGACGCGCTGCTCGCCCCGAAGGGCGGCGACCCGTCCCTGGCGGACGCGGCCCGGGCCGGCGGCCCCGACGCCGCCCTGGCGGCGGCCGGCCTGAGCCGGCTCTCCCTCGGCGAGGATCCCGAGCGGGTCTCGGCCGTGGACTACGACCGGCTCTGGTCCGGCTCCGACCTCTGGATCGACGGCTACGGCGACCTCGTGGCGCGGCACTTCGCCGACATGCCGGTCAGCCTCGGCTGCCCCGTGCGGGCGATCGACTGGTCGGGCCGCGGGGTCCGGGTCGAGACGGCGCGGGGCACGATCGCGGCCGCCGCCGCCATCGTCACGGTGCCGGTCGGTGTGCTGAAGGCCGGGGCCGTGGCGTTCGCGCCGGACCTGCCGGACGCCGCCCGGACGGCGCTCGACGGCCTGTCGATGGGCGCCTACACCAAGATCGGCCTGCGCCTCGACCCCGCGCGCCTCGACGGCGCCGACCTCGGCGACGCGGTCTCGGTGGCGACGGGCGGCCCGACGATCTACTTCGAGATGCAGCCCTTCGGCCGGTCCCTGGCGGTGGCCAATCTCGGCGGCGACCTCGCACGCGACCTGTGCCGGGCCGGCGAGGCGGAGGCGGTGGCGCTCGCCACCGAGCGCCTGGTCGCGGTCCTCGGCGGCGGCGCCCGCAGCGCCGTCCAGGCCGGGCGCCTCGCCGGCTGGTGGACGGACCCGCACGCCCGGGGCTCCTACTCGATCGCCGCCCCCGGCCACGCGGAGGCCCGCGACCGCCTGCGCGCGCCGGTCGGCGGGCGCGTGTTCTTCGCCGGGGAGGCACTGGCGGGCGGCGGCGCCATGACGGTGGGCGGGGCGACGCTCGACGGCGAGCGCGCGGCCCGCGCGGTGCTGAAGGCGCTGGGCGCCTGAGCGGCCCGTCTCGGCCATCCGTGTTGGCCATCCGTGTTGGCCATCCGTCTTGGCGGCCCGCTCAGGCGGTCGCGGCGCGGCTCGGCAGCGGTCGCGCGGGTGCCGCGACGGTGGCCCGGCGCCGGATCGCCGCCACCTCCAAGGGCTCGGCGCGGCCGCGCAGGGCGTGGGCTCCGAGATCCTCCGCCACGAGGTCGTCCGGCAAAGGGCCGAGCCGGGCGAGGAGGTCGGCCGAGACGAGGACGTCGACGCCCAAGGTCTTCGACAGGGCCTCCAGCCGGGCCGTCGTGTTCACGACGTCGCCGAAATACGCGATCTTGTGCCGCTCCAGCCCGATCTCGGCGGTCACGACCGGACCGCAATGCAGCGCGGCGCGGAACTGCGGCACCTGCCCGAAGCGGCCGCGCCAGCTCTCCGCCTCGGCGGCGAGGCGCTCCTGGAACGCGAAGACGCAGCGCAGGCAGGCGGCGTCGCGCAGGCCCCGCTCCATCGTCCAGGTCACCAGCGCCAGGTCGCCGACGTAGTCGTCGATGGAGCCGCGGGCGCGCGCCACCGGCAGCGCCAGGGCGTTGAACACCTGCCCGAGATAGGCCTGCGCCGCCCGGTCGCCGTGGCGGTCGGCGAAGCGCGTCGATCCGGTCACGTCGAGGAAGAGGAAGATCCGCTCCTCGCTGATCGGCCGGTGGTAGCGCCCGATCAGCAGGTTGGCGAAGACGCCGGGGCCGATCAGGTCGCGGACCCGGAACACGAATACCACCAGGGCCGAGATGCCGAGCGCGTAGAGCAGGCCGGACTGCGACATCAGCATCGCGTTCCGCTCGCTGTACATGAAGCGGAACAGCTGGTTCAGCACCGTGCTGGCGACCGCGTTCCCGACCACGATCAGCGCGATGTAGAGCGCCACGGTGGCGAGCAGGAACAGCGGCGTCGCGAGGCCGCGGATGCGGTCGCGCAGGCGCGGCGCCAGCAGCTGGCGCTCGTAGAGCAGGATCGGCGTGCCGATGATCGCGCCGCGGATCGCCGTCCCGGTCAGCGGGGCGATCCCGAAGATCACCCCGTAGAGGAGCCCCGCCAGGGCCCCCAGGGCGGGCGCCACCAGCAGGAACCAGCGCGGGCCGAAGCGCATGGGTTCGCGTGCCCCGCCCGGCCCCGCTCAGTCCAGCCGGAGCGCGTGGACCGAGAACAGCTGGTCCGGGTCGGTCCAGACCGTCAGCCACGTCCAGCCCGCCCGCTCGGTCAGCGCGCGGAACGTGGCCGGCGTGTATTTGTAGCTGCTCTCGGTGTGGATCGTCTCGCCCGCTGCGAACGCGAAGGTGTCGGCGCCGACCCGCACCGCCTGGGCGTCGCGGGCGACGAGATGCATCTCGATCCGCGAGGCGTCGGTGTTGAACACCGCCCGGTGGCTGAACGCGCCGGGCTCGAAGCGGCCGGCGAGTTCCCGGTTGATCCGGGTCAGGAGGTTGAGGTTGAAGGCCGCCGTCACGCCCTGCGCGTCGTCGTAGGCGGTCTCCAGCACCGCCGGGTCCTTCACGAGGTCGACGCCGACGATCATGTGGGCGCCCGGCCCCAGGATCCGCCCGAACCGGCGCAGCAGCGCCTCGGCCTCGTGCGGGTCGAAGTTGCCGATGGTCGAGCCCGGGAAGAACCCGGCGCGCGGCAGGCCGTTCAGGCTGTCCGGCAGGTCGAAGTCTCGGGTGAAGTCGGCCACGACCGGCTCGACCCGCAGGTCCGGGAAGTCGCCCCGCAGGACCTCCGCCTGCCCGCGCAGGAACTCGCCGGAGACGTCCACCGGCACGTAGGCCGCGAGGGTGTCGAGGTGGCGCAGGAGACGGCGCAGCTTCACGGTCGAGCCGCTGCCGAACTCCACCAGCGCCGCGTGGGCCGGCAGAAGCGCGGCGATCTCGGGCCCGCAGGCGTCGAGGATGCCGATCTCGGTCCGGGTCGGGTAGTACTCCGGGAGCCGGGTGATCGCCTCGAACAGCGCGGACCCGGCCTCGTCGTAGAAGTATTTCGGCGACAGGGCCTTCTGGGGCTTGGACAGGCCCGCGCGGACGTCGTCGAGGAAGCTCAGCGGCGGCGCGTCCAGCGTGACCGGCGTCGCGTCGGCGAAGGTGGGCTTGATGGTCAAGGGCGGCTCCGGGGCGCGTCAGGCGGCGTCGGCGAGGCGCAGGCCGGTGAACTGCCAGCGCTGGTGCGGATAGAAGAAGTTGCGGTACGGCAGCCGGGCATGGCCCTCTGGGGTCGCCACCGACGAGCCCCGCAGCACGAACTGGTTGGCCATGAACTTGCCGTTGTACTCGCCAAGAGCCCCCGGGAGCGGCCGGTACCCCGGGTAGGGGACGTAGGCGCTGCGGGTCCATTGCCAGACGAGGCCGAAGGCGTCCGGCAGGCCGCCGTCGCGGGCCGCGACCTCCCACTCGAACTCGGTCGGCAGGAAGCGGCCGGCCCAGCGGGCGTAGGCGTCGGCCTCGTAGTAGCTGACGTGGGTGACGGGGGCGTCGAGGTCCACCGGGCGCTCGCCGCCCAGCGTCATGGTCGCCCACCCCTCCCCGTCCCGGCGCCAGTAGCCGGGGGCCTCCCAGCCCTCCGCCGGCCCGGCATACCAGCCGTCGGAGAGCCACAGCTCCGGCTTGGCGTAGCCGCCATCCTCCATGAAGGCGAGCCACTGGCGGTTCGTCACCAGCGCCCGGTCGAGGCGGCCGGCCGGGATCAGCGTCTCGTGGCGGGGCGACTCGTTGTCGAACGAGAACCCCTCGCCCGCATGCCCGATCCACGCGATCGCGCGGTCGAGGGTGACCTGGCCGGCCTGCGCCGCCGCCTTCGGGAAGCGCCAGTCCAGGTCGTAGGCCGGGTTCAGTGGGTTCTGCGCGAAGGCGTGCAGGATGTCGGTGAGGAGGAGCTCCTGGTGCTGCTGCTCGTGGTAGAGGCCGATCTCCAGGATCGGCAGCACCGCCTCGAGCGCGCGCTCGGAGGCCTGGCCCAGCAGAGCCTCGACCGCCCGGTCGATATGGGCGCGGTAGGCCGCGACCTCCGCCATGGTCGGGCGGGTGATCATGCCGCGCTGGATGCGCGGCTGACGGGGACCGGCCGCCACGTAGTACGAGTTGAACAGGTAGTGCAGCCGCGCGTCGTAGATCGCGTAGCCCGGCAGGTGCTCCCGCAGCAGGAACTGCTCGAAGAACCACGTGACGTGCGCCCGGTGCCACTTGGTCGGGCTGGCATCGGCCATCGATTGGACCTGCTGGTCTTCCGGCGAGAGCGGAGCGGCGCGGCGCTCGGTCTCGCTCCGGACCTGCCGGTAGGCGGCGATCCAGGCGGCCCGGTCGATCGGCCGGGCCGTGACGTGCGGCGGCGGGAAGGCCGGTGCCGCGGGGTCGCGTCTCTCGTCCGGGCGCAGTGCGGCTGTCGCTGCCATGACGATGATCCCTTTTTTCGGGCCTGACCGAGAACCGTCTTCTCGACCCCGGCCGGCGCGCAGAAGATATGTTCCGGCCGTGTTCCGACAACCTCTGCAAGAGCGGACGCGGCGGCTTCGCGTGCGCCTGGTCGGCGCGCGGTCGCCGCTCGGCCCACCGGGCCTCTTCGCCGCGTCGGCGCGCCGGTTAACGGAACGGGTTGGGGATCACGGGTCTTTCTCTCACCGCAGTGACACCGCCTTAACCCTCGCTGCCGAGATTTTGGGACGCTCTTCGAGGAGTCCGGGGTTCTCATGCGGATCGATCTGATGGCCGGGGCCAGCCTGTCCGCCGCCGCTCTGCGCTGCGCCGCAGAGCCGACCATCCTGGTGTTCGATTCCGGCCTCGGCGGCCTGACCGTCCTCGACGCGGTGCGGCGCGCCCGCCCGGATGCCCGCTACGTCTATGTCGGCGACGACGCCGCCTTCCCGTACGGCCGACTCTCGGAGGCGACCCTCGTCGCCCGCGTCCTCGCCGTGATGGAGCGGCTCGTCGCGACCCACCGGCCCGACCTCGTGGTCATCGCCTGCAACACCGCCTCGACGCTGGTGCTCCCGGCGCTGCGCCAGCGCTTCACGACGCCCTTCGTGGGGGTGGTCCCGCCGATCAAGCCCGCCGCCGCGGCGACGCGCTCGCGGCTCGTGACCCTGCTGGCGACGCCCGGCACGGTGGCGCGCTCCTACACCCACGACCTGATCGCGACCTACGCGGGCTCCTGCGCGGTGACGCTGGTCGGCTCGCAGAACCTCGCCGGCTTCGCGGAGACCGAGCTCGCGGGCGCGCCGGTGGACGACGCCACCCTCGCCGCCGAGATCGCCCCCTGCTTCGTCACCGAGGCGGACGGGCGGCGCACCGACGTGGTCTGCCTCGCCTGCACCCACTATCCGCTGCTGCTGCCGCGCCTCCAGGCGGTCGCGCCCTGGCCGGTGACCTGGATCGACCCGGCGCCCGCCATCGCCCGGCGCGTCGTGCAGCTGATCGGCCCCGTCCCCCGCGAGGCGGACCGGCACGGCTCGGCGCTCGGCGCCTTCACGGCCGGCACCTGCCTGACCGACGCCCTGCGCGCGGCCCTCGCCGCCCGGGGCATCGGCGACGTCGCCGTCGAGGCGGTGCCGCTGCCGATGCAGTGAGGCAGTGCGGCGTCTCTCGCCCTGTCATCCCTTGTTCGGGTGATGACCGGTTCAGGCTGACAGGTCTCTCATTCCACCGGTTCGACACGTCATGTTGAAAGCGGGAGAGGCCGATGGCGTCCAGGGCTTCGAGACTGGCGATCCTCGCGCTGCTCGGACTGGGACCGGTCGCGCCGGCCCGGGCCTGCGGTGACGGTGAGGCTCCGGTATCCTGCGACGATCCGAGCCCGAATGGCTTCGCCTCCTGGATGCTCGGCCGCGTCGATCGGGCCCTGAAAGCCGACCGGACCCGGGCGCTCCAGGACTTCACCGACGGCACGCGCGGGTTCCGCACCGCCGACTCCTACGTGTTCTGTATCGATGCGGACGGCGTCATGACCGCCCACCCGAACCCGATCCTGAAGGGGCACGACGTCCGCGACCTGCACGACCGGACCGGCCACCACTTCATCCGCACGATGCTGGACACGGCCAGGCCCGGCCAGATCTCAGTGATCCGCTACCTGTTCCCCAAGCCGGGCAGCACCGTCGAGGAGCCCAAGACCACCTACTACACCCAGGCCGGGGACCAGACCTGCGCGGTCGGCGTGTACGACGCCGACGCCGCGGCCCCGACGGTCGCGACGCCCGAGGGCCGCGTCGCCCTGCTGCGCCAGAAGCTCGACGGCCAGATCCCGAGCAGTGCCCGCGCGGACTGGACCGCCTTCCTGGAGGCCCTGAACGCGCAGGGCGACGAGAAGGCGACGGCGATCGCCGAAGCCCGGCGCGAGCTGAGGGCGGCCGCGAGTGCGCTGGATCAGGCCGGGCTCGGCGCGGCGCGCGGCGGCGCGGCGCGCGGCGAGTAGGCGGGGCGGCCGGGGGCGGCTCGGGCGCCGCGTCGGGGTCGCCTGTCAGGCCGTGCCCGTCACCGCAGGATCTGGGCGCCCGCGATCTGCGCCGTGGCGACCGGGGCCGCGTCGGCCTCGGCGGGCACGACCAGATGGACGAACAGCATGCCGGCCGCGACGATGAGCGCCAGGGCGAGGATGCGCCACAGTTCCAGGATCGGCTCCTGCGCCGGGGCATCCTGAATCGCTCGGTTCGTCTCGCTCGGCATCGCTTTCGCTTTCCCGCCTGTGACCCTCCGGATCGGACACCCGGAGGATGAACGCTTGGTAAAATCCGCCCCGATCGGCCCGGCCCGCCGAGGCGGGCTCGGCGGGGAGCGGGGTCCGGCGTCGGGATCGTCGCCGCCACCGCGAGGCAGAGGGAGCGGGCGCTGGCGATCGCCTCGCCGACCGGGGCCGTGTCGCAGCGGAATGGGGCCGCAGCGGGACGGGCCCGGTCCCGCGGCGTGCGGTGCCGCACCCGCTGACGTTGCGGCCGGGGCGCGGTCCCGGTCACGAGGCCGAGCGCGGAGGCCGCACCCCGTCGTCTCGGATCCACCCGCACGTCCAGGAAGCGAGTGGGACGGGCTCGGGTGAGACGTCGATGGCCGGCGCGGATCCGGGCCGGTCCCGGCGCCCGCAGGTCCGGTCGACCTAGGCGACGGCCGGCAGGGCCGCGACCTCGCAGCTGTCGGCGCGCAGGCGCCAGTCGACCACCCGGGCCCCCGCGCAGAGCAGCGCCTTGGCCTGCCAGACGGCCGACACCTCCGACTGTGCCCGGACCAGGATCGCGCGCTGCCGCACCCGGTGCTCGTGGCCGGTATCGTCCGCGACGGTCTTGTAGAAGGTGACGCGATAGAGGCGCATGGTCCGGGCTCCGGTTGGGCGCGGGGATCGTGGGAGACCGGGGCCGGGCGCGCATTGATCCCGCGCAAGGACGGGACGCCCGCCACGAGCGCGGGCGTCGCGGGTGGGCGCAATCAGTTGTCGACAGTTGAATACCCAGCGATACAGGGCGTTGATTACATTCGCGGGAATGGTCTAGCTTCATCAGCAATCGTCCGCAGTCCGGAAAGGTCCGCGGCGGGGCTCCAGACCGGGAGTGCCTGATGTTCGAGAGCGTGTTCTGGGGTGCGGTACTCGTCGCGCTGATCGGTTCGGCCGCGCTGGTGGCGATCGGCGCCAGCGTCCAGCCGCGGTTGGGTCGCAAGATGGAGATGGACGCGCGCCTCGCCGATCCGCGCCGCACCTTCGGGCGCAAGCGGCGCTGGGCGCGTCCGCCGGGGACGATGCGGCGACCCGGCCTGCTCCCCATGCGGTGACTAGCGCTGCACCAAAGACGTACATCTCCCGCCGCCGGCGCGCGTGATAGCTACCTGTTCACTGCGGAAATGCAGTGTTCACGCCGGGCTGGAGGGATCGGTACTGATGAGCGTGCGTCAGATTTGTGATCAGGTTCGGATCGCCGAGCAGGCCTTCACCGCCGCGCTCGGCAACATGAAGGCCGCAGGCCTGCGCGAGTCGCTGACCCGCGAGCTCCAGGAGATGGAGAGCGCCGAGATCGACGCCGGGCAGGACGCGGCCGCGGCGCGGTCGGCCTCCTGGAAGCGGGTCAAGATGCTGCACGGGCTCGGCTACCCGGTGGATTTCGGCTGGCTCCACGCCGCCGCCAGCCCGGTCCGCTGAGCGGCGCCGGCCGGCGCCGCCCCGCCGGCAGATTGTTTGCCGGCTCCCGGATCGGGTCGGCGCTCTCGCCCGTTGTGCCTGCCGGGTGCCGTCGCACCCGGCCGCCGCGCCGACCTCTCGATCCGGACACGCCATGCTGGCTTGGTTTCGCGCCCTGATGCCGCGGGAGGACCGGTTCTTCGATCTCTTCGAGCGTCACGCGCGGACGCTCGAGGACGGCGCGGCCGCCCTGCGAGGACTTCTCGACGGGACTCAGGCCGTCCCGGCGGCCTACGCGGCGATCGCGGCCCACGAGGACGCGGCCGACGGGATCACCCGCGAGGCGCTGCTGGCGGTCCGCCGGACCTTCATCACGCCGTTCGACCGCGGCGACATCCAGGCCCTGGTCGGCTCCCTCGACGACGCCATCGACCAGATGCTCAAGACCGCCAAGGCGGTCCAGCTCTTCGAGGTGACCACCTTCGAGCCGGCGATGCGCGAGATGGGCGCGGTCATCCAGGAGGCCGCGCAGGTCACCGCCGAGGCGCTGCCGAAGCTGCGGGCCCTCGGCGAGAACGCCGCCGCGCTGAACAGCCTGACCGAGCGCGTCATCGAGCTGGAGGGGCGGGCCGACGACCTGCACAATGACGGGCTGAAGGCCCTGTTCAAGGCCTCGGGGCGGGACCCCATGGCCTTCCTCGTCGGGTCCGAGCTGTACGGCCACCTGGAGAAGGTCATGGACCGGTTCGAGGACGTGGCGAACCAGATCAGCAGCATCGTCGTCGAACATGTCTGAGCCGCAGGTCGCCGCGTGACGCTCCTCGTCGTCCTCATCGTCCTGGCCCTGGTCTTCGACTTCCTGAACGGGCTGCACGACGCCGCGAACTCCATCGCCACGATCGTGTCGACGCGGGTGCTGGCGCCCCGCTACGCCGTGTTCTGGGCGGCGTTCTTCAACTTCGTGGCCTTCCTGGTCTTCGGCCTGCACGTCGCCGGCACGGTCGGCTCGGGCATCATCGACGTCGCGACGGTGGACGACCGGGTCATCATGGGCGCGCTCGGCGGCGCCATCACGTGGAACCTGGTCACGTGGTACGCCGGCATCCCGTCCTCCAGCTCCCACGCCCTGATCGGGGGCCTGCTCGGCGCCGGCATCGCCAAGGCGGGGGTCGGCGTGATCGTCTGGCCCGGCGTCATCGCCACCAGCGCCGCCATCGTCCTCTCGCCGGCCCTGGGCTTCGCCCTCGGGCTGCTGCTGATGCTGGCGGTCTCGTGGATCTTCGTCCGCTCGACGCCGCACGCCGTGGACCGCGTGTTCCGGGGCCTGCAGTTCGTCTCGGCCTCGCTCTACTCCCTCGGCCACGGCGGCAACGACGCCCAGAAGACCATGGGCATCATCGCGGCCCTGCTCTACGCCCACGGCGAGAGCGGGGCGTTCCACGTGCCCCTCTGGGTGGTGCTGTCCTGCCAGACCGCCATGGCCCTCGGCACCCTGATGGGCGGCTGGCGCATCGTCCACACGATGGGGTCGAAGATCACGCGGCTGTCGCCCATGCAGGGGTTCTGCGCCGAGACCGGCGGCGCCGCGACGCTGTTCGCCGCGACGGCCTTCGGCATCCCGGTCTCGACCACCCACACGATCACGGGCGCCATCGTCGGCGTCGGCGCCGCGCGCCGGGTCTCGGCGGTCCGCTGGAACGTCGCGCAGGGCATCGTGATCGCCTGGGTGATCACGATGCCGGCCGCGGCCCTTGTCGCGGCCCTGACCTACGCGGCCTCCGGCCTGGTCCTGCCGTAGCCAACGGGCGCGGCCGGATCCGCCCCGGACTCACCAGCGATGGTGCCAGCCGCCGTGGTGCCAGCCCCCGTGCCAGCCTCCATGCCATCCCCCATGCCATCCCCCATGCCAGCCGGCATGGCGGAAGCCGCCCCAGTTATAGCCGCCGCCCCACGCGAAGCGTCGGTGCCAGCGGTAGCCGTAGTGCCACCGGTAGCCGACGCGCGGATAGACCGGGACGTAGACGAACGGCCTGTAGCCCAGATTCGGCCGGCACCAGCCGTAGACGTTGCGGTGGAAGCCGGGCCCGCAGCCGTCGCGCGCCTCGGCGCTCGAGCCGGCCAACAGGACCCCCGCGGCGAGCGCCACGGGCAGGACGAGAGTGCGGATCATGACTCGACTCCGGGAGTGTCTCCACGGGGGGCCGGACACGGAACGGGGGACGCGATCGGGCGTCCCGGCGTCTCAGTTCGGCCAGCAGCGGCGGCCGTAGGGGCCGATGTGGAAGCCCGCCGGGCACGAGCGGCCGCGGATGTAGCCGCCCCACTGGCCGCCGGTGCGGCAGCCGCCGTACGGGCCGCGATGGCCGTAGGGACCGCAGCCGCCGTAGACCTGGATGATCCGGGCGCCGTCGGCGCCGTCGGAGACGGCGTCCTGCACCAGCGGCAGCGCCGAGGCGGGCACCGCGAGGCTCACGAGGAGGGCGGCGGGAGCGAGAACCTTCAGCATCGGTGATCTCCTTCTGCTCGATCGGGCAGCGCGGCCCGGGGCCGGCTGCCGCCGCCGGGACGGAGGATCCGCCGCGGCGTGTGAGCGAAGGTTCGTCCGCGCGCGCTGCCCGGATGTGACCGGGGAGCGCCGTCCTGTAACGATGTGTAACGGCCGGTTGCGGGCCCGTTGCGGCCCGCCGTCAGGACAGGCTCGGCAGGGTCACGACGAGCCGCGCGCCGCCGTCCGCGCCGGCCTCCGCCACCACCGTGCCGCCGTGGGCCTCGGCGATCTGCCGGCTGATGGCGAGGCCCAGACCGGTCCCGCCGGTCTGCCGGCTGCGCGAGCGCTCGACTCGGTAGTACGGGCTGAACACCGCCGTCCGCTCCGCCTCGGGAATGCCAGGCCCGTCATCCTCGACGACGATCCGGCACACCGTCCCGGCCCGGCTCACCGCCACCGCAACCGAGGAGCGTCCGAACTTGACGGCGTTCCCGATCAGGTTGGCCACGACCCGGCGCAGGGCGACCGCGTCGCCGGCCACGGTGGCGTCCCGCACCTCCTCGCCGGTCAGGCTGATCGTGGCGCCCTGGGCGGCGTGCTCGGCCACCTCGACGGCGACGAGATCGGCGAGATCCACCGGCGCCCGGGTCGCCTCGACGGCGGTGCCGCGGGCGAACCCCAGGGACGCCTCGATCAGCTCGGTCATGGCGTCGAGATCCGCCACGAGCTTGTCCCGGAGCAGCGGCTCCGCCACCACCTCGGCGCGGAGGCGCAGCCGCGTCAGATAGGTCTTGAGGTCGTGCGAGATGGCGCCGATCAGCAGCGAGCGCTCGGCCATGAGGCCGGCGATCCGCTCCTGCATGCCCTGCACTGCCTGGGCGAGACGCCGGATCTCGGGCGCCCCCCGGGGCGCGCTCACCCGCTCCGGGGCGCGGCCGTCGAACCGGGAGACCGCGTCGGTCAGGCGGCGCAGCGGCGCGAGTTCGTGGCGCGTGCCGACCAGGACGAGACCGGCCGCCGCGGCGCCGAGCACAGCCACCCAGAGGCTCAGCGGCTGGCCGAACAGCCACGGCATGAGCGAGCGATGATGCTCGGCCGCGCTGATCACCGCGTACCGGCCGTCGGGCAGCCGGTAGGTCGCCAGCGCGAGGCGTCCGACCGGCCCGGCGCGCTCGGCCTGCGCGATGTTGGCCGGATCGACGCCGCGGCGCAGCAGGGCGGCGTCGGTGTAGGCCTGGACGCGGTCGGCCGGCTCGGCCGTCATCCGCCGGATCCGCGCTTCCAGGCGGGGCTCGCGGATCAGGTCGACGGTGTCGGGCGGCGCGTCGACGATCTCGGCCCGCAGCACCTCGCCGCTGACCGCCTTCAGGATGGCCGGCCTCTGGGCGGGATCCGCGTCGCGCAGCAGCATCATGATGCCGGCGGCCTGGTCGACCCGCGGGAAGCGCGAGCCCGCGGGCAGCCGCTCCTCCCGGCGCTGCCAGTGATCCAGGGCCACGGTGGCGAGGACGAGCAGGGAGAGGGCGCCGAGCAGGAGCAGCATGATGCGCCCGAGGAGCCCGACGCGGCCCATCACGGTGTTCCGGAGCGGACCGGGGCGGCCAGGATGTAGCCGGCATTGCGCACGGTCTTGAGCAGGGACGCGGCCTGACTGCCCGAGGCGTCGAGCTTGTGCCGCAGGCGGCTGACCTGGACGTCGATGGTGCGGTCGAAGGCGTCGGCGGTCCGGCCCCGGGTCCAGTCGAGGAGCTGGTCGCGCGAGAGCACCCTCTGCGGCCGGGTGACGAAGCAGTGGAGCAGGTCGTACTCGGCGCTGGTCAGCGGGATCTCGGCGGCGGGATCGCCGGTGATCACCGTGCGGGCCGCGAGATCGACGACGAGGTCGGCGACACTGAGACGCTCGGAGGCGGCCGCGGCGGGCTGGCCGCCGACGCCGTGGGCCCGTCGCAGGACCGCGCGGATCCGGGCCAGCAGGACCCGCGGGTTGAACGGCTTCGAGACGTAGTCGTCGGCGCCCATCTCCAGGCCGAGGACACGGTCGATGTCCTCGTCCTTGGCGGTCAGCATCACGACGGGCGGGCCACCGGCGTCGCGGAGGCGGCGGCAGATGGAGAGGCCGTCCTCGCCGGGCAGCATCCAGTCGAGGACGACGAGGTCGGGCGCGGGGCCCGCCGCGATCAGGCGGTCGAGGGCCGCGCCGCCGTCGAGGGCGACGGCGCGGAACCCCTCGCCCTCCAGGTAGCCGGCGAGCAGGGCGCGGATGTCGGGATCGTCCTCGACGATGGCGATGGTGGTGCCCTCGTGCATGGGGCGAGCATAGGGGCGGCCGGCGGCACGGCAACGCGAAACTGCACAGTGTCACAAAACGTTACACGTCCCGATCCGGACACCGAGCCCGCGCCCACCGTCACGCGCTCGCTTTCTCGTCTCGCCCCTGAAGACACACGAGAAGACACCCATGACGAAGACCTACACCATCGCGGCCATTCCGGCGGACGGCATCGGCGTCGAGGTCATCGCCGCCGGCATCGAGGTGCTCGACGCGCTGGCCGAGAAGACCGGCGCCTTCGCTTTCCAGTTCGACCATTTCGATTGGGGCTCGGACTACTACAAGAGGCACGGCGCGATGATGCCGGCCGACGGCCGTGACCAGATCCGGAACCACGACGCGATCTTCTTCGGCGCGGTTGGGGCGCCGGACGTGCCCGACCACATCACCCTCTGGGGCCTGCGGCTCGCGATCTGCCAGCCCTTCGACCAGTACGCCAACGTCCGCCCGACCCGGATCCTGCCGGGCATCACCAGCCCGCTGCGCAACGTCTCGGGTCCGGAACTCGACTGGGTGATCGTGCGGGAGAACTCGGAGGGCGAGTACGCCGGCGTCGGCGGCCGGGTCCACCAGGGCCATCCCAACGAGGTCGCCACCGACGTCTCGATGATGACCCGCTCGGGGGTCGACCGGATCATCCGCTACGCGTTCGAGCTCGCCCGCTCCCGTCCGCGCAAGCTGCTCACCGTGGTCACCAAGTCCAACGCCCAGCGCCACGCCATGGTGATGTGGGACGAGATCGCCGCCGCGGTCGCGAAGGACTTCCCGGACGTGACCTGGGACAAGATGCTGGTCGACGCCATGACGATGCGCATGGTGACGAAGCCCGAGACCCTCGACACGATCGTGGCGACGAACCTGCACGCGGACATCCTGTCGGACCTCGCGGCGGCGCTCGCCGGCTCGCTCGGCATCGCGCCGACCGCCAACATCAACCCGGAGCGGACCTACCCGTCGATGTTCGAGCCGATCCACGGCTCGGCCTTCGACATCGTCGGCAAGGGCATCGCCAACCCGGTCGCGACCTTCTGGACGGCGTGCCAGATGCTGGAGCACCTCGGCGAGAAACCGGCCGCCGACCGGCTGATGCGCGCGGTCGAGCGGGTCACCGCGGATCCGAACCTGCACACGCCGGACCTCGGCGGCACGGCGACGACCCGTCAGGTCACCGACGCGGTCATCGCGGCGATCTGGGGCGACAACGCCTGAGGCGTGCCCGGGTGCCCGGGTGCCCGGGCGGCCTCAGGGCGCCTCGCTCGCGAGATCCGGGCTCCGGGTGCCGCAGGCCCGGCAGAAGCGCTCGAAGGTGCTCTTGCGCTGTGCGCAGGATGGGCAGTGCGCGAAGATGCCGAGCCCGCAATGGGGGCAGAAATTCGTGCTCGCGTCGTCGAGGGCGATCGGCCGCTCGCAGCCCGGGCACGCCTTCTTGGCGAGGCGCGCCAGGGCCTGGTCGGTGGCGATCTCGGTCCGCCGCTCGGCGTCCGGGCGCGCCTCCACCACGGCCTGCCGGGCGCGGTAGGCGTGCAGCGCGTTGATCGCCGCCCGGCCCGCGACCAGGGTGACGATCACGCCGACGCCGTACTGCACGTAGCCGCCGTAGCTCGGCATGTAGGGCACGAGCTCGACGAAGAACGCGAAGGCCGCCGCAAAGGCGAAGCCCCACACGAAGGGCCAGTTGCGGGTGCGGCGGCGCTTGAGCAGGAGCCATCCGGCGAGGGCCAGCAGCGGCAGCGTCAGGGCGAGGCGATAGCCGAAGACGCGCAGCTCCTGGCCGCGCTCGGCCGCGTCGAGGCGCGTCTGCGCGGCGGCCCGCAGATCGGTGTCCACGCGCAGCTGCGCCGCCTCGCGCTCCGACAGGTCGAGTCCCGTCCGCGCCAGGGCCGCGAGCCGCTCCTCGATGGTGCGCTCGGCGGCCTTCAGCGCGTCGAGCTGCTGCGTGCGCGCGATGAGCCCGGGATCCTGGTCGACCCGCTGCGTGGCGTCGCGGGTCTTCAGCCAGTTGGCGAAGGTCTCGCGCGCGCCCTCGGAGGCGGCCTGCGCAGCCTCGAGGGCGAGCTGGTCCTGCTCGACCGTCCGGCGGTTGTCGTCCTGCTCCCGGCGGATCTGCTTGAGGGCCTCGGCCGACGCCGTGCCCTGGTCGGTGTCGAGGAACTGGTCGAGAGTGTAGCGGTGCTCAACCTGCGGCAGATCGCCGACGACCAGCGAGCCGAGCCCGATCAGGAACCACGCGAAGACCAGCGCGACGAGCCAGAGCGCCAGCGTGAACCAGCGCTCGGAGAGCCTTGAACCGGACCGCACGCGAATCGACCTCACTCAAAACCGAAGCGGGTCCTTATACCGCGTGACGCCCCCGGGATATGCCGGCTGATCCGGCGGCGGGACCCGCGGGCGCGATCGCTGGCATCCGCCCGGGTGCGGCGTTGCGCCCGGGAACGTCGCGGACCGCGCCGCCTTTCCCGCCGGTGTGCTCGGCGGAGCGCGCTGCCTCTCCAATCGGGACTGAACCCACATGCTGACACTCGCGCGCGGATCGGCGACGCTCCTGGCTCTCTCCGCTGTCCTGGCCGCAGGGCCGGCCCTGGCTCAGGGCAAGCCCCTGCCGCCGCCCGCCACAGACGCGATGCCGCCCGTGGAGCTGACGATCAGCCTGAAGGACGGCAAGCCGGTCTGCGACCCGGCCGAGCTCAAGCTTCCGGCCGACACCAACGTCGCGCTGAAGATCGTGAGCAGCGCCGACGCGCCGGTGACGATCACCGCGCCCGGGCAGTTCGAGAACGGCCTCGTGCTGCACGCCGACGGAGACCTCGTGCATGTCGCCAGCGAGAAGGGCTACACGGTCAAGCAGAACGGCAAGGGCACGCTGCGCCTGCGGACGATGAAGGCCGGCCAGGAGGAGTACGCCTGCACCAGCACGCGCAACGCCGACGCGCCCTTCAAGGGCAAGCTTGTCCTGAGCCCGCCCGCGAACTGAGCCCCTGAGCAACGGCGCGGCCATGGCCGAGGATCGCTCCGACGGGCGGCTCAGCGTCTACTACGACGGCGGCTGCCCACTGTGCCGGGCCGAGATCGGCCAGTATCGCCGGTGCGCCGGCGCGGACCGGCTCGCCTTCGTCGATGTCGGCTCCGGGGCGCCCGAGCCGGCGCTCGGCGCGGATCTCGACCGAGCCCGGGCCCTGCGCCGCTTCCATGTCCGGACCGCGGACGGGCAGCTGATCTCCGGCGCCGCCGCGTTCGCGCGCCTCTGGCAGACACTGCCCGGCTGGCGCTGGCTCGGCCGCCTGGTCGACCTGCGCGTCCTCGGTGTCCGGCCGATTCTGCCGGTCGCCGAACTGGCCTACCGGCTGTCGCTGCCGCTGCGGCCGCGCCTGGCCCGGCTGATGGCCCGCCTCCGGTGAGCCGATGGCGACCCGCTGCGTCCACTATGTCGGCTTCCGGGACGACCGGTACTGGAACGCCTACCGGATCTTCGGCGGTCCGCGCGTGATCCACCGGCGCTGGGATTTCTACGCGACCCGCGACGTCGGACCGGACGACGTGGTGGTGTTCGCCGAGGGTGACGAGACGCAGCCCGTCGCGGACAGGAACGCCACGGACCTCGACGAGCGCTGGCTGTAGCGGTCACGCGGGGCGTGCCCCTGCCGGGAAATGGGCTCCCGCGGATGCCGCCGCGTCTCCGTGCCGGAGGAAACCCCAGCACCTTAAGAGGTATTGCGCCCCCACAACAATTCGCGAGAGTAGCGGTGAGCTTCCACTCGCAATCGAGGAGGTCCGCGGTGGTCGAGATCCGTATATCGGAGGACAACGACGGCCGCTGGACGGTCTACGCGCCGGGGCTGGTGGTCACCGATCTGACGCACGAGGAAGCCCAGGCGTTCGCGGCGAGCTACCGGCGCGTCACCGCAGCGTGATCGGGAGAAGCCGGCGCGGCCGTGCCGGCGGGTTTGCGTGGATCCCCGGAGGGACGTCACGCCGCCGCGCGCACGGCGCTGTCGCAGCGCGGGGCACGAAAAAACCGCCGCGGCCGGAGCCGGGCGGTTCGAGGTGATCTCGCTGGGGGAATGTCGAGACCTCGTCTACGCGCGGGGAGGCAGCGCGGTTCCGGTCTCCAGGTCGAACGGTGCCCCCTGAGGCCCGGACGACCACTCCTACCGCCGTGCCTCCTCGCCGCCCCGTGATCGCATGGCTCGCCACAGCCGAGGAAACGGCGGCACAGCGCCGGGGCCGGTCGGTCGAACGGGGCGACCGATACGCGGACAGTGGGTCGGGCTTTGACGGCCCGAGAGGCGGGACGGGCGCCCGCATCCTCGGTCCGCAGATCCCGCACCCCAGAAACAACAAAGCCCGCCATTGCGTTGGCGGGCTGCTGTCAGGCATTTGGTGCCCAGGAAAGGACTCGAACCTTCACCTCTCGCGAGACTGGTACCTGAAACCAGCGCGTCTACCAATTCCGCCACCTGGGCTCGCCGTCGGCCATCGGCCGGCGACGGCTCCGTTTAGGCAACGGAGCCGCCGGCGTCAATCGCGATTTCAGCCCTGCGGCCACTCCCGGATGTCGACGAAGTGTCCGGTGACCGCTGCGGCCGCCGCCATGGCCGGAGAGACGAGGTGCGTGCGTCCGCGGGGACCCTGGCGGCCCTCGAAGTTGCGGTTCGACGTCGAGGCGCAGCGCTCGCCCGGACGCAGCTTGTCCGGGTTCATGCCGAGACACATCGAGCAGCCCGGCTCGCGCCAGTCGAAGCCCGCCGCCTTCAGGATCTTGTCGAGACCCTCGGCCTCGGCCTGCGCCTTCACGAGGCCGGAGCCCGGCACGATCATCGCCGAGACGCCCTCGTGCACCTTCCGGTCGCCGACGACCCGCGCGACCTCGCGCAGATCCTCGATGCGGCCGTTGGTGCAGGAGCCGATGAAGATCCGGTCCAGGGTGATGTCGGTGATCCGGGTGCCCGGCGTCAGGCCCATGTAGGCGAGCGCCTTCTCCTTCGACTGCCGCTTGTTCTCGTCGGCGATCTCGGACGGGTCCGGGATGCGGCCCTGGATCGAGATCACGTCCTCGGGGCTCGTGCCCCAGCTGACGATCGGCGGCAGGTTGGCCGCGTCGAGGCGCACCTCGCGGTCGAAATGCGCGCCCGCGTCGGTGACGAGGCTCTCCCAGTAGCGGCGGGCCGCGTCGAAGGCCGCGCCCTTCGGCGCCTTCGGGCGGTCCTTCACGTAGGCGAAGGTCGTCGCGTCGGGGGCGACCATGCCGGCGCGGGCACCGCCCTCGATCGACATGTTGCAGATCGTCATCCGGCCCTCCATCGAGAGCGCGCGGATCGCCTCGCCGGCATACTCGATGACGTGGCCGGTGCCGCCGGCAGTACCGATCTCGCCGATGATCGCCAGGATGATGTCCTTCGCGGTCACGCCGGGCGGCAGCGTGCCATCGACGGAGACGCGCATGTTCCGGGCCTTGCGCTGCACCAGGGTCTGGGTGGCGAGCACGTGCTCGACCTCCGAGGTGCCGATGCCGTGGGCCAGCGCGCCGAAGGCGCCGTGCGTCGAGGTGTGCGAATCGCCGCACACGATCGTCTGGCCGGGCAGCGTGAAGCCCTGCTCCGGGCCGATGATGTGGACGATGCCCTGGCGCCGGTCGAGGGCGTCGTAGAACTCGATGCCGAAGTCTCGCACGTTCTCGGCGAGCGCCTCGAGCTGCGTGCGGCTCTCGGGATCCTCGATGCCCTGCGAGCGGTCCGAGGTCTGGACGTTGTGGTCCACGACGGCCAACGTCTTCTCCGGATGGCGCACCTTGCGGCCGGCCACGCGAAGACCCTCGAAGGCCTGCGGGCTCGTCACTTCGTGGACGAGGTGCCGGTCGATGTAGAGGAGGCTGGAGCCGTCCGGCTGGACATCGACGACGTGGTCGTCCCAGATCTTGTCGTAGAGGGTGCGCGGGCTGGTCATCGGTCTTCGTCTTCGGCGATTGGGGTCGGTGCAGAACTCTCGCGATGATGCGTGGTCCTTAGTAGGCATCGCGCGCGGTTTTCGAAAGAGGCGAGCCCTGTGCCGGCCGAACGGCCGCCCGGCTGATCCGCGCGGTTGTCACCGCCGGCCACTCCTGCGCGCTGGCGCCCCACCCCGCACAGGCTCTATGCCGGGACGGGGGAGGCGGCCGACACCGACGCGCGGCCGAACGTGGGAGTGAACGATGGCTGAGGCCCCGGTCGAGATCCTGTTGCTCCGGAAGATGCACCCGTTGGTGGAGAAGGCCTTCGCGGGGCGGTACGGGGTCCACCGGCTGGCGGAGGCCGCGAACCCGGAGGCCCTGCTCGCCGAGATCGGCCCGCGGATCCGGGCGCTCTGCGTCGGCGGCGGGGTGGACGGGGCGCTGATGGACCGGCTGCCGAACCTCGAGCTGATCGCGAATTTCGGCGTGGGCTACGACGCCGTCGACGCCGCCGGGGCGCAGCGGCGCGGGATCGTCGTCACCAACACGCCGGACGTCCTCACCGACGAGGTCGCCGACCTCGCCCTCGGCCTCACCCTCGCCACCCTGCGGCGGATCCCCCAGGCCGACCGCTACCTGCGGGACGGCCACTGGCCCAAGGCGCCCTTCCCGCTCACGGCATCGCTGCGCGGGCGACGGGTCGGCATCCTCGGTCTCGGCCGGATCGGGCGGGCGATCGCCCACCGCCTGGAGAGCTTCGGCGTCGCGATCGACTACCACGGCCGCAGCCGGCAGGCCGACATACCCTACACGTATCACGATACGTTGATCGGCCTCGCCCGCGCGGTCCACATCCTCATCGTGGTGGCGCCCGGCGGCGCCGACACGCGCAACCTCGTGGACGCGGCCGTGCTGGAGGCGCTCGGTCCCGAGGGCATCCTGATCAACGTCGCCCGGGGCACCCTGGTCGACGAGGCGGCGCTGACCGCGGCGCTGAAGGCGGGCACGATCCTCGGCGCCGGCCTCGACGTCTTCGAGAACGAGCCGCACGTGCCCGCGGATCTCGCCGCCCTCGACAACACGGTGCTGCTGCCGCATGTCGGGTCGGCCTCCGAGCACACCCGCGCGGCGATGGCCCAGCTCGTGGTCGACAACGTCGTCTCGTGGTTCGAGGGACGGGGTCCGCTGACGCCCGTCGCCGAGACACCCTGGAGACCGACCGCGTGAGACAGGCTAAGGCCGCCCTGCTGGCCGCATCGGCGCTGATCGCGACCGCCGCGATCGTCCGGCCGGCCGCCGCCCAGGACGTGCCCGCCGCTACCGACGAGGCCGCACCGCCGTCCCCTCCGCCGGCCGTGGAGACGCTCGCGGTGCCCCCGGCTCCGACCGCGCCGCCGAGCCTCCCCGAGAAGCTCGGGCAGGTGCCTGGAACCTGGGACCTGTCGCGGGACGGCACCAACCGCCGCTGCGTCATGACGCTGGTGCTCGACAGCGGCGAGGCGGGGCAGCGGCTGCGCTTCCCGGCCGGATGCCGACGGGCCCTGCCGGTCCTGAACAGCGTCGCCGGCTGGCTCTTCGTCGACGGGGCCGTCCGCCTCGTCGATCGCAACGTCCGCCCGGTCCTCGATTTCGCCAAGCGGCCGGACCAGCGCAGCCTCGTCGCTCAGGCCGAGGGCGGCGAGCGCTACAGTCTCGTTCCCCTCGACATCGTCGCGATGCGGCCGGCCGACGCGGCCGCCGCGCCCGAGACCGCGCCGACGGATCCGGCGAGCCCGGCCCCCTCCCCGCTCCAGACCGCGGCCCCGGTGCCGGCCGAGCTGCAGCCGCCGGCGACCGCCTCGGCCGCGACCGCCTCGGCGGGGCCGGCGCCGGGCCTCTACGCCCTCGACCGCTTCCAGCAGCGCGATACCTGCCGGATCAACCTCGACGGGGTCGGCGGCGGCGTGCACATCGTCCCCGGCTGCCACGACAGCGGCCTGGAGGTGTTCGATCCGGTGCGCTGGCGCTACGCGAAGGGCCGGATGACGCTGACCGCCAAGCGCGGCCACAGCATCGACCTCGTGCCGAGCGGCGACGGCCGGTGGCGGCGCGATCCCGAGGTCGGCACCACCTTCGTCCTGCGCCGCGTCGATTGAGCGCACCGAGCGACGACGGCCGCGCGCTCGATGACGGGCGCGTCAGCGCGACGAGCCGCGCCCGTCCTGGACCGGCAGCATCCGCTCCAGCAGACCGTCGCGGCGGATCACCAAGTGCCACGCCGTGCCGGCGACGTGCAGCAGGACCAGGGCGTAGACGAGCCACTGGCCGAACACGTGGATCGACTCGAAGATCTTCTGCGTCGCGTCGTCCTTCGGCAGTCCCGGGATCGTGAACAGCCAGAAGTACGGCGTGTCGCGCCCGGACAGCGCGCTCAGCAGGTAGCCGCTGATCGGCATGATCAGGAAGATCGCGTAGAGCAGGAAGTGGTTGACGCGCCCGATCAGCGTCAGGAGCCGGGGCGCCTGCGGGTCCGGCGGCGCAGGCCGGATCATCCGCCAGAGGATGCGCACGACCACGATCGCCAGGATCGTCAGGCCGACCGACTTGTGCAGCACGAACATGCTGCCCTTGGCGGGTGTCGGCGGCATGCTGATCGCGACCCAGGCGAGCGGCAGCACCGCCAGGACGAGGGCGGCGTTCAGCCAGTGCAGCGCCTGCGAGACCGGATGGTAGCGCGGCAGTCCGGATGCCGTGACGTAGGTGGCGGGCAGCGCGGTCGGCGCCTTGCCGGCCGTGAGCGGAGAGCCTGACATGATCCCTCACGGAAGAGCGTGGTCCCCTCCGATCTAGGGCCCGCCTCAGGCCGGGGGAGTCTCCCGTCAGCCGGATGCGCCGGACGAGGCCGTCCGCGACACGTCGAGCAGGGCTGCGAGTTCCGCGGCCGCGGCGCGCAGCCGGATCGCCACGGTCTCGTCGACGATGCGGCCATCCACCAGGTCGTCGGACCCGGCATAGACCGAGGTCGGCGCGACGTGGGCCGCGAAGAAGCCGAACAGGGGTCGGAGCCCGTGCTCGACCACCAGGGCGTGGCGCAGGCCCCCGCCCGTCGCGGTCAGCGCCACCGGCATGCCGATCATCCGGGCCGGGTCGACGAAGTCGAAGACGTGTTTGAACAGCCCGGCATAGCCGCCCTGGTAGACAGGCGTCCCGACGATCAGCGCGTCCGCCGCCTCGATCGCCTCGACGAGGCGCGCGGCGGGCGCCGAGAGGTCGTCCCGCTGCGTCGCGCCGAGGCCCGGGCCGGCATCCATCAGGTCGTACACGGCGAGGTCGATCCCGCGCAGGCGACCGAGTTCGGCGCCGAGGGCCTCGACCAGGATGCGGGTGCGCGAGGGTCGCTTGGCGCTGCCCGAGAAGGCGACGACGCGGGCACGGCTGGGCTTCACACTCGACTCGACACTCACCACGAAACCTTCCGCCGCAGCACGCCCTGATCCGGGACTCCGAACACCCTGGCGCATGCGCGGCACGCGACGCGGGTCGATTCGACGGTAACGCATTCCCGCGCCGGATAAAGCCTTGGCGCGGCCGCGCGGGCGGCGGTCCGGCGGGAGCGTCTCGGCGGATCCGTCATCCGCGGAGCCGCCAGACGTGGCTGCGCTTGATCTCGGAATCCTCCAGCGCGCGCGAGACCGGAACCTCGTAGGTCGCGAGGCAGTCGAGGCGGTCCCGCGGAAGGTAGGTGCGGCCCGGATCGCCGATCAGCACGGTGACGCCGCGCGCCTGCAGGTGAACGAGCCAAGCGGTCACGGCCTCGGCGAGGTCGCGCTCGTAGAACACGTCGGCCGCCAGGACGAGGTCGGCCCGGGGATCCGTGGCGAGGAGATCGTCGGCGATCGCGGCGACGCGGTCGCCGACGCCGTTGGCCGCGGCGTTCAGCCCGATCGCCGCGACGGCGAAGGGGTCGAGGTCGCTGGCGACGACGTGGCGCGCCCCGGCGCGGGCCGCCGCGATCGCGACGAGGCCGGACCCCGAGGCGAAATCCACCGCGCGCGCGCCGTCCGCGACGTCCGGGTTGTCGAGGACGTAGCGGGCGAGCGCCTGGCCGCCCGCCCAGGCGAACGCCCAGAACGGCGGCGGCAGCCCGATCGCCTGCAACTCCTCCTCGGTCCGCTGCCAGAGATCGGTCGCCTCGTCGGCGACGTGCAGGCGGATCTCGGGCGCGTGGGGGACGGGCAGCAGGCGGGTGTTGGCGCGGATGAAGCCGGCGGGATCGTCCGGTGCGCGCACGGTCAGGCCTCCAGCAGGTCGCGCCATACGGCGCGGACTTGGTCGGTCACCGCGGTCTCGGTGAAGCCCCCGGTCTCGATCCGCGCCCGCGCGGCCGCGCCCAGGCCGGCGACGAGACTGGCATCGCCGCTCAGGCGCGCCAGCGCGGCGGCCAGAGCCGGCGCGTCGTCCGGGGGAACGAGCAGGCCCTCGACGCCGTCGCGCACGAGGCTGCGGCAGCCCGGGACGTCGGACGCGACCAGCGCCCGGCCGCAGGCGGCGGCCTCCAGCAGCGTCCGCGGCAGGCCCTCCCCGCCGCGCGAGGGCAGGCAGGCGACGTGGTGGCCGGCCCAGACCCCCGCGACGTCGGTCGTCGGCCCGTGCCAGACGATGCCGTCGCGGCTCCAGGCGCGCAGGGTGTCGGCGCCGATCGCCCGCCGGTTCGACGGGTCCGGCGCGCCGTACAGCGCCAGCTCCACCGGCGCGCCCTGGCTCCGGGCGAGGCGGACGGCCTCGACGGCGACGTCGATCCCCTTCGACCACAGCATCCGGGCGACGACGGCCACCCGTAGCGGCGGCATCGGCGGCAGCGGCTGCGGGACGAGGATCGCGGGATCGACGCCGGCGCCGCCCACCACGGTCACCGACCGGTCGAGCGGGTCCAGGCCGAGGGCCAGGGCGTCGTCGGGGTTCTCGAAGAGGAAGCGCGTCCGCGACGAGGCCAGCGGCCCCCGGATCAGCGCCCGCAGGGCGAGGCGCGCCGCCCGGCCGAGGCGGTCGCTCCGGGCGCCGACGAGGCCGAGGCCGGTCAGGGCGAAGACGCGGGACGGGATTCCCGCCATGGCGGCGGCCGTGCCGCCGACCAGGATGCCGCGCAGGGCGATGCAGTGGACGATGTCGGCCTTCAGCGCCTTCAGGATCGCGGCGAGCTGCCCGGCCGCGTAGCCCGCGGCCATCGGGTTGAGGCTCGCCCGCTCGGCCTCCAGGTTGACGACCTGCGCGCCGGTCGCCTCGATGGCGGCCCGGTGGAGGCGGACCCGCGTCACCACCGCGACCGAGAGACCCATGCCGACGGCGGCGCGGGCCATCGGCAGGAAATGCGAGGCGAAGAACCAGTCCTCGGTCACCACGAAGACCAGGCGGCGCATCGGAACGGGCAGGTTCCCGGGTTCGGCATCGGACTGCATCCGTCCCCTCTAGCACGGCGGCGGGGCCCGTCCTGCGACGGATGTGCAGGCCCGGAACGGCGATCCCGTGCCGCCGGTTGTCCAAGGCCTTCTCGCCGGGCGAGGCAGCCCGGCGGCGTCGATGGGAGGGGCTGTTCATGGCGTGCGTCGAGACGGCGGAGAGCGGCGGAGACCTCCGCGCCGCGGCCGAGGAGGCCGGGCTCGTCTACGTCGATGACGGCCGGCCCGGGCTGACCCGCCGCCGCAGCGGCGCCGGCTTCCGCTACCTCGACGCGAAGGGCGCGCCGGTGCGCGACAGGGCCGTGCTGGCCCGCATCCGCGGCCTCGCGATCCCGCCGGCCTACACGGATGTCTGGATCTGCCCCCGCCGCAACGGCCATATCCAGGCGACGGGCCGCGACGCCAAGGGGCGCAAGCAGTACCGCTACCACCCGGATTTCCGGCAGGCGCGGGAGGCCAACAAGTTCTCGCGGATCATGGCCTTCGCGGACGCGCTGCCGGGCATTCGCCGGCGCGTCGACGCCGACATGAGGCGGCCGGGCCTGCCCCGCGACAAGGTGCTGGCCACCGTGGTCCACCTGCTCGAGACCACGCTGATCCGCGTCGGCAACGACGATTATGCGCGGACCAACAAGAGCTACGGCCTGACGACCCTGCGCGATCCCCATGTCCGGATCGAGGGTTCGGCCCTGTCGTTCCGCTTCAAGGGCAAGAGCGGCAAGACCTGGGACGTGTCGCTGAAGGACCGGCGGGTCGCCCGGATCGTCAAGGCCTGCCAGGACCTGCCCGGCCAGGAGCTGTTCCAGTATCTCGACCCGGACGGCACCCAGCGCGACGTCACCTCCTCGGACGTGAACGCGTACCTGCGTGAGATCACCGGCGAGGACTTCACCGCCAAGGATTTCCGGACCTGGGCCGGCACGGTGCTGGCGGCGCTGGCGCTGCGGGAGTTCGAGAGCTTCGACAGCGAGGCCGGGGCCAAGCGCAACATCCGCGCGGCCATCGAGAACGTCGCGGGCCGCCTCGGCAACACGCCGACGATCTGCCGCAAGTGCTACATCCACCCGCAGATCCTCGACTGCTACCTGGAGGGCGGCCTGCTCCTGCAGGTGAAGGACGCGGTCGAATCGGAGCTGAGCGAGGACCTGTCGAGCCTGCGGCCCGAGGAGGCGGCGGTGCTGGGACTCCTGCAGGCGCGCCTCTCTGCCGCCGAGGACGCCGTCAAGGCCGGAGGTCGGGTCAAGCCGGCGGGCGCGCGGAAACGCGGGGCGAAGGCACCAGAGCGGTCCAAGAGCGGGACGACGGCCAAGCGCGCGTCCGGAGCCCGGAAGGCGGCCGCGGCCGCTTAGGGGGGCGGTCTCGCCGAGACCGCCCGATCCCCCTCTCAGTGCCGGGACTGGTTGTCGTTGCCCGAGGACCGGTTGTCGGTGCCGCGCCGAACCTGATCGCTGGAATCGACCACGGGGGCCAGGCCGAGCTGGCGGGCCAGCGAGACGAGGTCCTTGAGCCGGCCGGTCTGGGTCTTGCGCCGCAGGTTGAGCCGGTGGGTCTCCACCGTGCGCACGCTGAGCGCCAGCCGCCGCGCGACCTCCTTGTTGCTGAACCCGGAACTCAGAAAGCGCAGCACCTCGGCCTCGCGGGGCGTCAGCCCGAGGCTCTCGCCGGCCTCCGGCGGCATCGCCACCGGCTGCTCCGGCGGGACCAGCACGTCCGAGCCTTCCGCCAGGGCGAGCAGCGCCGCGCCGAGGTCCCGCGGCGACTTGGAGCGCGCCACGAAGGCGTCGGCGCCCGCCGCCAGCAGGGCGCGGAGGTCGTCCGCCGTCAGCGCGCCGAAGGCGACCAGCGTGCGCAGCGCCGGCTGGCGCTCCTTCAGGGCGACGATGCGGGCGATCCCGTCGGCCAGCCGGATCTCGTCGAGGAAGACCAGGGCGACGCTGCTGCCGGCGTCGGCGCGGTCGAGATCGGCCTCGCCGATGGTGTGGAATTCGGGCATGTGCTCGAGGGTGGCGCGAACCGTCGCGCTCAGGTCCTCCGGCTCATCCAGGATCAGGACGCCAACGGCCGTACTCATGACCTCGCACCTCTCTCTCCCGGCTTGATACAGGCGGCCGGGATCGAAGGCGAAGTTCCAAGATCCGTTCCAGCAACAACTCGCGAATATTAAGCTTTATATTGGCCGAATCGCTCCCCAGAAACGGATACTCGGCGAATCAATGCGCCGATCTGGGACGACGGTGGGACACCGCTCGACGGACTGTGCCGATCTGGGACGGGCGGTCCGGCTCAGCCCGCGACGGCGCGGATACCCTCGCTGTGATCCGGCACCACCCGGTTCCGGCCGCCGCCCTTCGCCGCGTAGAGCGCGACATCGGCCCGCTTGACCATGGCCTCGACGCTGTCGCCGTCGCGCCACGTGCTGACGCCGAAGCTGCAGCTCAGCGCGATCGGACCCCGCGTCCCGTGGATCCGCAGGGCCTCGACGTCGGCGCGCAGGCGCTCGGCCTGCGCCACGGCCTCCGCGAGCCCGCGGCCGGGCAGGATGACGGCGAATTCCTCGCCGCCGAGGCGTCCCGCGATCCCGGCACCGGCGATCAGCTCGGCCACGGCCTTGATCGCCACGTCGCCGACATCGTGCCCGTGCTCGTCGTTGATGCGCTTGAAGTGATCGATGTCGAGGAGGATCGCCGAGACGGCGCCCGGCCTCGGGTCCCGTGCCGCGGCGGCCCGCGCGCGCTTGAAGAAGGCACGCCGGTTGTAGGAGCCGGTCAGCGGGTCCGTCTCGGCGAGGCGGATCAGCTCCTCCTGCATGGTGGTCAGGCGCTCGGCCGCGCGCAGGCGCGCGTTCAGCTCCTCGGCGCTCGGCGGCTTCTCGATGAAGTCGTCGGCGCCGCTGTCGAGGGCCTCGGCCAGGCTGCGGACGTTGCGGGCCGACGACATGGTGATGACGTGCAGCGGCCCGCGGGATTCGGCGAGGAGCCGGGCCGACCAGCAGAGCTCGAGCCCGCAGAGCGGCCGCACCTCCAGGCTGGTGATGAGGACCCGGACCGCGGGCGTCGCCGCCAGGAACTCCAGCGCCCGCTCCGAATCCGTGAACGGGTGCACCGCGTGGCCGCGCGGCTCGATCAGGGACGCGATGATCTGCAGCACGACGCGGCTCGAGTCGACGATGACGATCTGCATGGCGTGACCCGTACCCGATATCCGCGGTGTAAGCTGGAAGGCTTAACCGCCCCCCAACGGAGCTGAACCCCGTTATGAGCGTGGCCATTACCACTCCGGATCGGCGCTATATCGTTGTCCGGGCGCGTCTGTGGCGCCGCGCGAATCCCGACCTGTCGGAAACCTGTCGGGTCGCGCTGGTGCAGCGCCTGATGGCGGCGCGCCGGGGCGTGAAGGAGGCCAAGCGGGCCGAGCGCGCGGGCGAGCCGGGCGCCGCGGAGGCGCTCGCCGCCGCCAGGGCCGAGGTCGATGCGGCGAAGGTCGGACTCGGCGAGCGCGGGCCGGTCTGGTGGACGGACGGCGCGCCCGACCTCAACCGGCACCTCGTCCGCAACACGCCCTACGCGGCGTGGTTCGCGGCGCTCAGCGCCGGGGAACCTGAACCGCGATGACCCGGGCCCCCGCGACCGGGTCGGCCCCGACGGCGCGCGCGCCGCGGCGGCCGTAGGGGGCGGCGTTGATCACCGTCAGGGTCGGCTCGGCCGCCGGAGCGGCCTGGATGCCGGTCACCGTCGGGACGCCGTAGGTGCCGTAGCTCCAGGGCGTGGGCACGATCTGGGTCGGGCGCGGCACGCGGGTCAGCGGGGCGCCGATATAGGTGCCCCGCACGAACTCGCCGGCAAAGCCCGGATCGGCGGCGTAGCCGGGCGCGTAGGCGACCGGAGCGTAGGGATCGGCACTCCGGAAGGTCTGCGCCGACGCGGGCGCCGCCGCCGCCAGAGCGAGCAGGGTCACGATCGTCCGGTTGGCCATGGGTCCGGCTCCGAGGGGTGTCGGCGGGCGCGGGGCGCGCCGGGTGCGGGGCCAACAGACCGGATCATTGGCCGTTCCGCGTCTCCAGTCGCGCAGAGTGCGTAACGGTCCCGTCATGCCCAGCCGATCGGCCCCCTGGTGCGCACCGGTCAGCGGCAGGTGGTGATCCGCCGGACCACCCAGCCCTCGCCCTCGATCCACAGACGGCGGCGCGCCCGGCTGCATGTGACGTCGTCCTCCCGCTCCGCCGAGACGGGATGAACCTGCGGGTTGGCCTCGGCGACCTTGGTCTCGGCCGGGCCGTTGGCGGCCTGGGCCGCGAGCGGAACGGCGAGCATGACGGTGCCGGCTGCGGCGGCAGCGATCGTACGGAGTTTCATCGGGGAGAAGCGCCCTGCGGCCATGCTTGGAGGTTTGGTCCAGGAATGCGCGGGCCGGCGGTTCGGTTGCATCCCGGTTGCGTCGATCGCGACGGCCCGTGCGCTCGCTCACATCGCCGGTGGCGCCACACGGGCTGACGCCCGGCCACGACACCTGGCCACGACACCTGGCCACGACACTTGGCCACCTTGCCCGGCCGCGGCGCTTAGACTTCCCGGCTTTCACGGGTAAGGAAGAACAAAACCGGACGCGCCGGTGCCCAGCCGTCCTGCGAGACCGCCCATCGCGGGCCGCGGCACGGTCCACGAAGCAGGGTTCATGAGCAAGTCGAAGCCTCCGACCAACGCGCTCCTGACACCGGAGAAGCGCACCGAGGACGTCGATCAGACGATCCGCCCCCTGAGCCTTGCCGAGTTCATCGGTCAGCGCGCGGCGCGGGCGAACATGCAGGTGTTCATCGAGGCGGCGCGGAAGACCGGGCAGGCGCTCGACCACGTGCTGTTCGTCGGGCCGCCGGGCCTGGGCAAGACCACGCTGGCGCAGATCGTGGCGCGCGAA
>NZ_JBKFAL010000032.1:0-54809 GCF_053345625.1 Methylobacterium sp. D53M | reverse complement strand
TCCGCGTCCTGCCGCGCCGCCTCGGCCTCGGCCTCCAGCTGCCGGGTGCGGATCAGGTTGTCCTTGAACACCTGCACGGCCGCCGCCATGGCGCCGATCTCGTTGCGCCGCCGCAGGCCCGGGACGGCAATGGCGGAATCCCCGGCCGCGAGGGCCTCCATGGCCGCGGTGATCCGCCGGATCGGCCGGAGCACGCCGCGGAACAGGGCGAGCAGCCCGAGAGCGACGAGCAGCAGGGTCGCGACCAGGGCCGCCCCGTCGCGCCACAGGGTGCTCCGCGCGGCGCCCGACAGGGCCTCGGCCCGCGCGACCATCTCGTCGAGGCAGACGAAGGCGAGGTCGACGAGGGTCACCTGCTCGGGCGTGTCGAGCTTGCGCGCCTGGGCGAGCGTCAGGCCCGGCGGCGCGCCGCGAGCCAGGGCCTGCGCCACGGCGCGCCGGCGGGCGAGGGGGGCGCCCTCGAAATTGTTCTCCCGGGCCCGCCGGAACGCGGCCTGGACCGTCCCGGACGCCTCGGCCGCGGCCTCGATCGCCGCGTTCCAGGCCGCGTCGAGCCGTCCCCGCTCCTCGGCGGCCGCGACGGTCTCGTCCAGCGACCAGGACACCCCGGCCGCCAGGGATGTCTGCACGCGCAGCGCGACGGCGCCGTTGGCCATGCGCGTCGCCCACGCCGCCCGCTTCAGGGCGAGGTCGCGCCGGAGGAGCCCGTCGGACAGCGGGATCGCGGCGTCCACGGCGTCGCTCGTGGCGATCAGGGCATCGAGCATGGCCTGGAGGGCGGCCCTGGCCTCCGCCGTCACCGCGCCGTCGCGACGCGCGCCCGGCACGTCCAGGGCGGCGTCGACCCGCGGCCGGAGGCGGTCGAGGCGGCCGCTCGCCTCGTGCAGCCGGCCGACGGTCGCCGCCACGGCGGGGAGTTCGAGGCCGTCGAGGAGCGGCCGGGCCGCGGCGAGCCCCGCGATGGCCCGCTGCCGGTCGGCGTAGAGCGACGCGCGGGTCTCGGCCTCGACGGGCTCGGCGGCGGCGAGGAACTGCAGCGTCGCGCCCCGCTCGAACCGGGTCACGTTCAGCGTCTGGAGGAGGGCGCGGCTCGCCTGCACCAGCGCGATGACCCGCTCGGCCTCGGCGGCGTGCTGCCGCGCCTCCCGCACGGTGCCCGTCGCGAAGCCGAGCATGATCGTGGCCATGACGACGAGGACGAGGCTCATGGTCGTCCGGATGGACAGGTCCCCTACGCGCATCGTGCCTCGGCTCCGGTCGCCCGATCGGTCGGGCATACCAGATCATAGCAAGTTTTTCCCCGCACAGCCGGGACAATGCGAGCGGACTCAGGCACAGAACTGTCTTAAAATTTCCCTTTCCGAATTATTTATCTGCAAAACGACCGGATAATGGTCGGGCACAAGCGCAGATATTCTCGGCCACCAATCGATCGGACGTGGATTTTTTGCAGAAACACTTTTATCTTCCCTGTGCGCAACGACACTCACGCTCGGAACGGCGCGTCGTCCGAGGGGTCCCGCGTCCCTCTCGGGGGGCGCCGCGTCAGCCGGCCAGAAGCGCGGCGAAATGGGCGACGAGCCGCCGGGCGACCTCGTCCTTGCCGAGGCGCGGCCAAGTCTCCACCGCGCCGTCCCGCCGGATCAGGTGCACCGTGTTGTCGACGCCGCCCATGACGCCGCCCTCGGCCGACACGTCGTTGGCCACAATGAGGTCGCAGCCCTTCCGGGCGATCTTCGCCCGGGCGTGCTCGACCACCGTGTCTGTCTCGGCCGCGAACCCGACCACGAGGGGCGGGCGCCCGGCCGGCAGGCGCGCGATCGTGGCGAGGATGTCGGGGTTCTCGACCAGCGGCATCGGCGCCGGCCCGGTGCCGTCCTTCTTGATCTTCTTGCTGCCCGCCTCCTGCTCCGGGCGCCAGTCGGCGACCGCGGCGGCGAAGACCGCGATGTCGGCCGGCAGCGCTTCCTCGACGGCGGCCAGCATCTGCCGGGCGGTCTCGACCCGCACGACGGCGACGCCCGGCGGGTCGGGCAGCGACACCGGCCCGGAGACCAGGGTCACGGCGGCGCCGGCCGCGGCGGCGGCGGCCGCGATGGCGTGGCCCTGGCGGCCCGAGGAGCGGTTGGCGATGTAGCGGACGGGGTCGATCGGTTCGTGGGTGGGGCCCGAGGTCACGAGCACGCGCCGGCCGGCCAGGGGTCTGTCCCCCGCCGGCGCGCCGAGCATCCGCTCCAGCGCGTCGGCGATCTCGTTGGGCTCGGCCATCCGGCCGGGCCCGGATTCGGGCTCGGCCATCCGGCCGGCATTCGGCCCGACGATCCGGACGCCGTCGCCCTCCAAGACCGCGCGGTTCCGGCGGGTGGCGGGGTGCGCCCACATCTGGACGTTCATGGCCGGCGCGATCAGGATCGGCAGGGTCGTGGCCAGCAAGACCGTGGTCGCGAGGTCGGCCGCGTGACCGCCGGCCATGCGGGCCATCAGGTTGGCGGTCGCGGGCGCCACCACCACGGCATCGGCCTGACGGGCGAGCTTGATGTGGCCGATCTCGGCCTCGGAGGCGCGGTCGAACAGGTCGGTATGCGCCCGCTCACCGGCGAGCGCGGCCGCCGCCAGCGGCGTCACGAATTCCTGCGCCCCCGCGGTCAGGACCGGGCAGACGCTGGCGCCCCGCTCGCGCAGCCGCCGGATCAGGTCGAGGGCCTTGTAGGCCGCGATGCCGCCGCCGATGACGAGGAGGACGCGGCGATGGGCGAGGGTCTCGGTCATGCCGCCGACCCTCTGCGCGCCGGCGCGCGCGCGTCAAGCCGCCTCAGGCGGCGGCCGGGACGGCCGGCGCCTTCAGGCCGCCGAACCGGCGCTCCCGGCGGCCGAACTCGGCCACGGCCTCGGCGAGGTCGTCGGGCCCGAAATCGGGCCACATCCGCTCGGTGAACAGCAGCTCGGCGTAGGCCGCCTCCCACAGCATGAAGTCGGAGAGGCGGCGCTCGCCACCGGTGCGGATCAGCAGGTCGACATCCACCGGCGAGCCGTGCATCGGACCGGCCACCAACTTGCCGAAGCTCTCGCGCGTCGGCTCCTCGCCGGCGAGGCGCTGCGCCGCCGCGATGATCGCGTCGCGGGCCGAGTAGTCGACGCAGATCCGCAGATGCAGCCGGGTCCCCCCCGCCGTGGCGGCCTCGGCGGCCGCGATCGCCTGGGGGATGCCGTCGGGCAGACGGTCGCGCCGACCGACGACGCTGAGACGGGTGCCGGTGCGGGCGAGGCGCTGGGTCTCGTTGCGCAGGTACGAGCGCAGGAGCCGCATCAGGCCGCCGACTTCCTCGGCCGGCCGCTGCCAGTTGTCCGCCGAGAAGGCGTACAGCGTGAGCGTGCCGATGCCGTGATCCGGGCACGCCTCGGCGGTGCGGCGGATCGCCTCGACGCCCCGATGGTGGCCGGCCAGCCGCGGCAGGCCGCGTTGCGTCGCCCAGCGCCCGTTGCCGTCCATGATGATCGCGGCGTGCAGGGCTCCCGGCACCGCTTCGCTTTGCATCGTAAAGTCTCCCGGCATGGGCGTGGCGTAGAGGTCTATCGAAACGGGATTAACATTCCCGGCGGGACGGGCGGTCTCACGCCGTTTTCGTGGCCGGATCGAGGCCGCGGACACCGGACTCGGGGCCGCGCTCGGCCGCCTCCGCGGCGTCGCGCACCACCTGCTCCAGCACGCCGAGATAGCCGATGAAGCGCCGACGCCCGACCGCCGTGAGGCGGCAGATCGTCTGCGACCGATTCTGCGCGAAGCGCTTCTCGAGGCTCACCAGATCCGCCTCGCTCAGAACGGCCAGATGGCGGCTGAGATTGCCGTCGGTCAGCCCGCACAGCCGCTTGAGATCCGGGAAGGGCAGCCCCTTCGGGTGCGCCACCAGGGAGGTCAGCACGCTCAGGCGCGCCCGCTCGTGGATGATCCTGTCGAGCCCCTCGTAGGAGAAGCGCCCCTCGGAACGGTCAGCGGTCGTCATCGAAGGCCCGGGCCCCGTGATGGATGATCCCGGCCAGCCACGCCTGGCCGATCAGGAAGGGCAGGCCCATCGTCCAGGGCGACAGGGCCCGCGTCTCGGCCGAGACCGCCAGGACGGCGAGGCCGGCGAGCAGGTACCAGGCCCCGACGCCCTGGACCGCCCGGGGCAGGATCCGCGCCGAGGCGAAGAGGCCGAGGCCGACCAGCACCTGCCAGAGACCCGGCAGCATCCAGACCTCGCCGGGCGCGAAGCGGGCGATGACCAGGGCGAGGCAGGCCCCCGCGCCCGCGGCCGGTAGGAACACCTCGATGGCGTTCCACACCATCGCGTCGGCGAGGCCGGAATGCAGGCGCCGGCTGCGCCGGACCGCCTCGACGCCGATCATCGCGAAGGCCGCGAGGGCCGCCGCGATCCAGAGGCCGAAGAACAGGCCCGGCCGCGCCGCGGGATCGCCGAGCCACAGGGCCTGCCCCGCCGCGCAGGCGAGCGCGAGGCCGCCGGTGCCGGCGACCGTCGCCGCGCCCAAGCCGCGGAACGCCGTGTCGCGGGCGATCTGCGAGCGGATGGCCACGATGTCGGCCAGCGCCTTGTCCAGGTCCTGCATGTGCCTCAAGCCCCCGGCCGCAGCATGCCGCACACCCCACTTTGCACCGCAAAGTATCGACGGGGTCGGCCCACCGCAAGCCGATTTCCGCGCGCGCATGCCGATCTTCTCAGCATCCGGGACCGCGGTCGAGTTCGCCCCCGGGTGAATTCTACCTATCGGTTGTATTCGCCACACCGTCTTTAGTGGAACGCCACGGCGCTCCGCGGCCGGTCCTCGGCATGGCCGGCGGCGGACGAAAGCCGTCAAACCGCACCCGCGCAGGGTTTCTCGGAGCGCGATCCGGGCCCATATTGTTCTCATGCCCGCACCGAAGAAACCGCGCGCCGCCTCCGTGACGGCCACGTCCGCCAAGGCGTCGAAGCCCGAGCTGAAGCCCCTGGACACCTATCTGGCGGAGCTTCTGAACCCGGCGCTCAACCGGAACCGTCCGGCCACCGTCGAGCCGCCCCCCGAGGCGCCGGCACGGCCGGGCCGCAAGGCGGGGGGCAGGAAGGGCAACCCGAAGGACGGGGTGCCCGCGGCCGCGACCCGGAGGGCCGAGATCGCCCGCGACGGCTTCGCGGAGGCGCCCCAGGCCGGCTACGCGCTCGGCGACGCGGCCGATGTCGACCCCCGTCTGGCGCAGGCGCTCGGCCTGACGCCGCCCGAGGACGGCCCCGCGCCGGAGGGCGCCGATCTGCCGGATCCCGGCGGCGACGGCGGCGCCTCGGCGACGGTGAGCGCGCTCGAGCGGCTGCTCACCGAGGGCAACCCGCTGTTCAAGGACGGCAAGACCTGGACGCCCCACCGGCCGGAGCGGCCGCAGAAATCCGAGGGCGGCGTCCGGTTCACGCTCAAGTCGGACTTCACCCCGGCCGGCGACCAGCCCCGGGCGATCGCCGAGCTCGTCGGCGGCGTGCAGGCGCTGGAGCGCGACCAGGTGCTGCTCGGCGTCACCGGCTCGGGCAAGACCTTCACGATGGCCAAGATCATCGAGGAGACGCAGCGCCCGGCGCTGATCCTCGCGCCCAACAAGACGCTGGCCGCGCAGCTCTACGGGGAGTTCAAGGCGTTCTTCCCCGACAACGCGGTCGAGTACTTCGTCTCCTACTACGACTACTACCAGCCCGAGGCCTACGTCCCGCGCTCCGACACGTTCATCGAGAAGGAATCGTCGATCAACGAGCAGATCGACCGGATGCGCCACGCCGCGACCCGCGCCCTGCTGGAGCGGGACGACGTCATCATCGTCGCCTCGGTTTCGTGCATCTACGGTATCGGCTCGGTCGAGACCTACACGGCGATGTCGTTCACCGTGAGCCTGGGCGAGCGGATCGAGCAGCGCCAGCTGATCGCCGACCTCGTGGCCCTGCAGTACAAGCGGATCCAGTCCGACTTCGCCCGCGGCACCTTCCGGGTCCGCGGCGATTCAATCGAGCTGTGGCCGGCCCACTTGGAGGATCGCGGCTGGCGGATCGGCCTGTTCGGCGACGAGGTCGAGAGCATCGTCGAGTTCGACCCGCTCACCGGCAAGACGATCTCCGAGCTGAAATTCGTGAAGGTCTACGCCAACTCGCACTACGTCACGCCGCGCCCGACGCTGCAGCAGGCGATCAAGGGCATCAAGCACGAGCTGAAGGGCCGGATCGAGGAGCTGACCAAGATGGGCCGGCTGATCGAGGCGCAGCGGATCGACCAGCGCTGCACCTTCGACATCGAGATGATCGAGGCGACCGGCGCCTGCAACGGCATCGAGAACTACTCCCGCTACCTCACCGGCCGGAAGCCCGGCGAGCCGCCGCCGACCCTGTTCGAGTACCTGCCCGACAACGCCCTGGTCTTCACCGACGAGAGCCACGTCACCGTGCCGCAGATCGGCGGCATGTACCGGGGCGACTTCCGCCGCAAGGCGACGCTCGCGGAGTACGGCTTCCGGCTGCCCTCCTGCCTCGACAACCGGCCGCTGCGCTTCGAGGAATGGGACGCGATGCGGCCGATGACGGTCCACGTCTCGGCGACGCCCGGCAAGTGGGAGATGGAGCAGACCGGCGGCGTCTTCGCCGAGCAGGTCATCCGCCCGACCGGCCTGGTCGACCCGGTGATCGAGGTGCGCCCGGCCCGCAGCCAGGTGGACGACCTGCTGGGCGAGGTCCGCGAGGTGGCGCAGGCCGGCTACCGGACCCTCGTCACCACGCTCACCAAGCGCATGGCCGAGGACCTCACCGAGTACCTGCACGAGAACAGCGTGCGGGTGCGCTACATGCACTCCGACATCGACACGCTGGAGCGGATCGAGATCATCCGCGACCTGCGGCTCGGCGCCTTCGACGTCCTGATCGGCATTAACCTGCTGCGCGAGGGCCTCGACATCCCGGAATGCGCCCTGGTGGCGATCCTCGATGCCGACAAGGAGGGCTTCCTCCGCTCGGAGACCTCGCTGATCCAGACGATCGGCCGCGCCGCCCGCAACGCCGACGCGCGCTGCATCCTCTACGCGGACAATATCACCGGCTCGATGGAGCGGGCGATGGCCGAGACCGAGCGCCGACGCGCCAAGCAGCTCGCCTACAACGCGGAGCACGGGATCACGCCGCAGAGCGTGAAGCGCGGGATCGCCGACATCCTGAGCAGCGTGTTCGAGCGCGACCACGTGCAGGTCGATACCGGGCTCGCCAAGGACGCGATCACGGTGGGCCACAATCTCAAGGCCGTGATGGCGGACCTCGAGAAGCGCATGCGGGCGGCCGCCGCCGACCTGGACTTCGAGGAGGCGGCGCGGCTGCGCGACGAGCTGAAGCGTCTCCAGGCGACCGAGCTGCTGGTCTCCGACGACCCGATGGCCCGGCAGGGCGACGTGGAGCGCGAGGCCGGCAAGTTCGGCCGGAAGCCGCCGCGCGGGGGCAGCCGCATCGCCAGGCCCGACCTCGACAATATGGGCCCGGGGACGGACCGGGAGCTGCCGGTGGGCGGCGCGGCGCCGGTCTGGCAGGAGCGGCCGAAGCCGCGCTCGACGCAGGGGCTCGGCGGTCAGAAGCCCAAGTACAAGGGCGGCGGTGGGCGACGGCGGGGCTGACCCGGCCGCCGGGACCTCAGGCGGCCTCGCTGCCGCGGCCGAGGCCGTGTCCCGACCCGGCCTCGCCGGCATCGACGATGGCCTGCGCGATCCGGACCACGAGGACGTGGCAGGCCTCGTCGTAGGCGTTGGAATCCGCGCGGACCGCCGCCTCGACGACGGTCCCCGCCTGCTCGCGCACGATCTCGCGGGCGGTGCGCAGCGCGTCGGCGTAGGGCTCAAACGGTCGGGGCATCGTCGCGCTCCGGAGACGCCGGGCCTGGCCCGGATAGGCGGCTGGAACGAGCCAGGCGACGAAACTGTTCCCCCGGCCGCTGGACGTCGATGCCGCAGCGGCCCAGATCAGCCGCGATGAGTGACGAGCACGCGATGGCCTCAGAGACGAACCCGCCCCCGACCCTCGACGACGAGACCCTGGCCTTCGCGGGCCGGGTCTTCCAGTACGCGCGGATGGGCCACGCCGAGGAGCTCGCCGACCTGTTCGGGCAGGGGCTGCCGGCGAACCTGCGCAACGACAAGGGCGACAGCCTGCTGATGCTCGCCGCCTATAACGGTCAGGCGGAGGCCGCCCGGGTGATCCTGGAGGCCGGCGGCGACCCGGAACTCGCCAACGACCGCGGCCAGACGCCGCTCGCCGGGGCGGCCTTCAAGAACGACCTCGCCGTCGCGCAGCTCCTGCTCCGGCATGGGGCCGCGGTGGACGGGACCGGCGACGGCACCCGCACGGCGCTGATGACCGCGGCCATGTTCGACCGCACCGAGATGGTCGACCTGCTCCTCCAGCACGGCGCCGACCCGGATCGCCGCGACGCCTCCGGCCAGAGCGCCGCCGACATGGCCCGGGCGATGGGCGCCCAGGCGACGCCGGCGCAGCTCGACGGGGCGCCCCGGCGGCAGGCGTGAGGCCGCGTCGCGAGAAGACCTGTTCGGGCGCGACGGGCGCCGCACACGGGAGCACAGTTTTGTCGCGATGGATCGGGGCCGCCCTGCTGGCCTGCCTTGCAGGACCCGCGTCCCTCGGTTCGGCCTCGGCCGCCGAGACGCCCTGGCCGGCCTTCGGGCACGACCCGAGCAACCGCAACTTCTCCGAGCTGACCCAGATCAACCGCGACACGGTCGGCCGGCTGCGTCCCGCCTGGATCTTCCAGACCGGGGTCACCGGCTACTTCCAGGCCCAGCCGGTGATGGTGGACGGCACCCTCTACGTCTCCACGACGCAGAACAACGTCGCCGCCCTCGACGCGAAGACCGGCAAGCCGCTCTGGACCTACACCCACAAGCCGCGCACCGAGAAGATCTTCGGCCCGCCCTCCAACCGCGGGGTCGCGGTGTCGGGGGGCCTCGTCTTCGAGGCGACCATGGACGGGCAGCTGATCGCCCTGGACGCTAGGACCGGTCGGATCGTCTGGGAGAAGGAGGCGGTGCGCCCGGAGGAGGGCGAGACCGAGACCGCCTCGGGCCTCGCCGCGACCCTCGGCGGCAAGCCCGTCCAGGGTTCGAGCCGCCTCGGCTTCAAGATGCCGCCGCTCGTCGCCGACGGGCTCGTCATCGTCGGCGTCACCGGCGCCGGCTACGGCCTCCACATCGAGGACGAGGCGGGCGGCCTCGACGGCGGCTCGGTGGTCGGCATCGAGGGCGGATACGGGCGGCGCGGCTGGCTCGCGGCCTACGACGCGAGGACCGGCGAGGAACGATGGCGCTGGTACGTGACGCCCTCGGAGGGCTGGGAGGGCGGCTTCGTGGAGAAGACCGCCGACGGCACGCCGCTCCACCGCGACATCGCCGCCGAGAAGGCGGCGGCCCCCGCCAACCGCGATGCCTGGCGGGTGGGCGGCGGCTCCCTCTGGATGACGCCCGCCTACGACCCCGATCTCGGCCTGATCTTTCTCGGCACCGGCAACCCGGCGCCGCAGAATTTCGGCCTGTCGCGCCCGGGGGACAACCTCTACACGATGTGCCTCGTCGCCCTCGACGTGAAGACCGGGAAGCTGCGCTGGTACTACCAGCAGGTGCCGCACGACGAGTGGGGCTACGACGTCGCCGCGCCGCCCTTCCTGCTGGACATGCCGGGCGGCGCCAGGGCGGTGGCCTCGGCGAGCAAGACCGGCTGGATCTACGTCCACGACCGCGCCACGGGGAAGCTGCTCGCGCGCTCGGCCCCGCTGATCGAGCAGAAGAACCTGTTCGCGCCGCCGACCCCGCAGGGCACCGTGGTGGCGCCCGGCCCGCTCGGCGCGGTCTCGTGGCCGCCCACCGCCTATGACGGGACGCGCGCTTACGTGCAGGTCCGCCACGGGGCGACGACCTACACGGTGAAGACCGTGCCGGCCGCCGCGGGGCGTCCGGAGATCCGCTACACGGAGACCGGGGAGGCCAGGGGCGAGCCGTCCTTCAGCACGCTCACGGCCGTCGATCTCGCGGACGGCGGCCGGATCGCGTGGTCGGTGCGCGGCGCGAGCCGCCTCTCCGGGGGCACCCTGGCGACCGCCGGCGGGCTCGTCTTCTCGGGCGAGGAGGACGGCCATCTCGACGCCCACGACGCGCGGGACGGCCGGATTCTCTGGCGCTTCCAGTGCGGGGCCGGCATCAGCGGGCCGGCGATGACCTACGCGCTGGACGGCAAGCAGTACGTCGCGGTGGCGGCGGGCGGTGCCTCGTTCACCAAGGCGTCGGGCTTCGGAACCGGCGACGCGCTGCTGGTCTTCGCACTGCCCGATTGACCGCGGCCGGCCCACAGCGCGGACGGATGTCGCGGCGCGCCGGACTCTCGACGCTGCGGCGGGACGGGACGCCCCGGCGCGGTCCCTTGGCTATTGGGCCACGAAGAGGGACAGCGCGCACAGGGCGCTCACGCCCAGCGCGAACGTCACGTCAGTCCAAGCGAAACGAGCCCTGCCCGGCATGCAGAATCTCCGCGCGAATGCCGACCAACAGTTTCCCGGACAAGTTGTTGCCGTCCGCTATCGGACAGAAGCCTCGCGGACGGGGGACGGAGACGTTCGAGGAGGCAGGCCGGGACGGGTACGCTCACGACGCGCGGCCTTCCGCGGCCGGCGCGTGATGTCCGGGCGCCCGGGGCGCTTCAGCCCGCCGCGACGGCGTAGCGGGTGCGCAGGCGCAGGCCGAACACCGCCATCATGAACATGCAGCAGGTGGCGTTGTTGCCGTTGTAGAGCACCGTCTCGAAGGAGGCCGAGACCAGCCCGAGGAACCACAGCCTCAGGAACAGCAGGGTCTCCGCGTCGAGGCGCGTCCCGCCGGCCACGCGCTGCAGGTCGCGCACCGGGGCGAGCACGAAGGCCACGACGGTCAGGGCGAGGAACGGCAGGCCGCCGATCAGCGCGGTGTCGAGATAGGCGTTGTGGGCGTGATCGACGGTGTTGACCCAGGTCAGCGCTTCGGAGCCGGCATACATGGTCCGCTCGGTCATCCAGAAGGCGCCGATCCCCCAGCCGCGCCAGGGCCGGATCATGATGTTGTCGATGGCGAACTGCCAGATCTCGCTGCGGCCCGTGAAGGTCGCGTCGGTGAGCAGCGAGCCCACCGCCTCCTGGATCGGCGGCGCCAGCACCGAGCCGATCGAGATCAGCGAGAACCCGATCACCGGGCCGAGGAGCAGCAGGCGGCGCAGGAACCCGCCGGTCAGGACCTGGCACAGGCCGGTCACGGCGAGGATCACCGGCAGGAGCAGGATCGCGGTCTTGGAGCCGCTCGCCACCAGGAACCCGGCCGCCAGGAGCACGATCGCCCAGCCGAGGACGCGGCTCGCCACCCTGGCGACGTAGAGGCCCACGATCACCAGGATCACCATGGCGGCACCGGCCTCGTTCTTCTGCGGGAAGATCCCACGCCAGAGGCCCGGATGGCTCGGATCGGAATTGACGTCGAAGGCCGAGTGGATCGCGAGGTTCGGCACGAAGGCGACCGCGAGGTAGGAGGCGAGCACGATGACCAGGGCGGACCCGGCCATGGTCAGCGCCAGCTGGCGGGGCGAGCGGGCCACGATCAGCACGCCCGCCGAGAGCATCGCCGCGATGGCGAAGAGCGCGAGCCGCCGCAGCGACAGGCTCGGCTCGACGGAGAGCAGCGCCGTCGCCCCGAGCCAGAGGGCGCAGAGCACGAGGGGGCGGGTCACCAGGGGGCGGAGGTGGCGCACGCCGATCCGGTGGATCGCCGCCGCCATAGCGGCGCCGGCGCTGAGGAACAGGATCTGCGTCAGCAGGCTGCCGTCCTCGGAGGCCGCGAGCATCGACCGGTCGGACAGGTCCTTCAGCCAGACGTGGTTCCAGAGCAGGACGAAGACGGCCCCATTCAGGAGCACGCGCAGAACGTCCGGCACGTCGCGGCCAGCGACGCCGCGCTGCCGCCCGTCGGCCGGGATCCCGATCGCCGCGTCCGCAGAAGCCATGCCGTCCCACCGCGAGGCCGCGCCGCGCGGCCGAGACCATTCTAGCGGCCCGCAGGAGCGGGGCGATGGAAAATCAGATGTTGCACCCCGCGATCGCGCGATAACCTTGACGCGGTCCCGGCGGGGTCAGCGCCGCATCGTGTACTGCGAGCGGCCGGCGGATTGCCGCATCAGGAAGGACGCCATCTCGGCCAGTTCCGGCGCCTTCGAGCGGAAGGTGACGGACAGCGCCAGCAGCGTGTCCTTGTGGTCGAGGCCCGGGTAGAGCCGCTCCTGGACCGGGACGTGCTCGGCCCGCAGCTTGGCGGCGAGGCTGACCGTGTGCCGCGGCTTCACCACGGTGTCGGCGTCGCCGGTCGCCAGGAAGGCGGGGGGCGAGAGCGGGCCCGCGAAGGCGACGGGCTGCGTGGCCTCCGGATCGGGCGCCTTGCCGAACACCTTGACGGTGGTGTCTTGGTCGAACGGCAGGAAGTCGTAGGGACCAGACAGGCCGGCGACGGCCTTGATCACCTTGGGATCGACCCCGGCGGCGATCACGTAGCGCGGGTCGAGGCCGAGCATCACGGCGTTGTAGGCGCCCGCCGAGTGGCCGGCGAGCACGATGCGGCGCGGGTCGCCGCCGTAGCCGGCGATGTTGTCGCGCACCCACGCGATGGCCTCGGCGCCGTCCTCGAGGAAGCCGGGGAACGGCGCCTCCGGGTAGAGCCGGTAATCGGGCAGCACCGTGACGAAGCCCTGCGCCGCGAGGGCGTGCCCGACGAAGGCGTAGTCGTCCTTGGCGCCGCTCTGCCAGGAACCGCCGTAGAAGAACACCAGGACCGGCGCGTTCTCGGCGCCCGCGGTGGGAACGTAGACGTCGAGCCGCCGCCGCGGACCCTCGCCGAAGGGCTGGTCCTTCGCGGCGAGCCGCCCCCCCGGATCGCGCGGGCCGATCGCGTCGAACAGCGCGAGCGGCGAGGCAGCGGTGAAGCCGAACGCGGCGAGCCCGAGGCAGAGGAGGCTAGCGAGCGCGGTGAGGAGACGTGTCATATCCCATCCGGTTGTCCCGACCGGGCCATACCGCACCGCCCTCGGGGCGGATTGATGACGCTCTCGGGGCGGATCACGAAAAATCAGGTCCGCAGCACGAAGCAGGCGCCGCCGACCTTGCGGATGCGGCCGCACAGGTCGTCGGCCGCCTGCCGGCTCTGCGCCGGGATGCGGATCCGGTAGAAGGCGCGGGTCCCGCGGTTGCGCAGGCGCGTGCCGATGATCATCGGCCGCACCTCGCCGATCACCCCCGCGTAGGCGCTCCGCGCGCGGTTGAAGCTCTGCAGCGCCAGAGCCTTGGAGAAGTTGCCGGCGAGCTGGATGCCCCAGGGGGCGGCCGGCCCCTCGTTGAGGCCGAGGGCG
This sequence comes from Methylobacterium sp. D53M, assembly GCF_053345625.1. Lineage (NCBI taxonomy): Bacteria > Pseudomonadati > Pseudomonadota > Alphaproteobacteria > Hyphomicrobiales > Methylobacteriaceae > Methylobacterium > Methylobacterium sp. D53M. The sequence goes on along the minus strand of NZ_JBKFAL010000032.1, from coordinate 41,349 downwards.
AAGCGGTCGCCGCGCGACGGGACGCGCAGGCTGGCGGTGACCTGCAGGCAGGTCTGCGGCGCTTCCGGCTTGGTCTCCCTCTTGGCCTCCCCCTTGGCCTCCTTCTGGTCCGTCGCGTCCTTCTCACCCTTCGCCTCGGACTTGCTGTCGGACCTGCCGTCGGACTTGGCGGGCGCGCCGCCCTCCGGGAACTCGATCGCCTTGCCGGGGCCGGTCCGCCAGTCGTCCACCGGCTGGCCCGTGATATTGGCCACGTAGGCCCGCGTCTCGGCGGGCAGGCCGCCGTCGCCGGCGAGCCACTTGCTCACCCGCGCGGCGCCGCCGTTATAGGCCGCGGCGGCGAGGCCCAGATTGCCGAACTGGGTCCTCAGGTCGGCGAGCAGGTGGGCCGCGTGCGGGATCGCCTGCTCGGGATCGAACGGGTCGAGGAGGCCGCGCTCCCGGGCGGTCCCGGGCATGAACTGCGCGACGCCCTGCGCGCCGGCCGGGCTCACCACCCCGACGCGAAAACTGCTCTCGCGCCAGATCAGGCGCGTCAGGAACGGCACCGGCAGGCCGCGGGCCTTGGCCGAGTCGTCGATGAGGCGGCACAGGGCCTGCTCGACGGTCTCGGTCGCCCCCTCGGACGGGGCGGCCGCGGCCGGCTGCGCGCAGGCGAGGGCGAGGAGCAGCGCGCCGAGGCGCAGGGGCGGGACGGTCACGCCGCGCATGTAGCGACGCGCGGGGTAGGATCAATCCGCACGGCCAACCTTCCTGGGGGAACATCCGGCCCCGGCGCGCGAGCGTTGCACCTTTGCACACTGGCGCGACCGGGCCGCGCCGTCGTAGCGTCCCGGGCTCAGAGAGCCGCCTCCGACGCGGCCCGATGGGAGGAACCGCCGATGTCCGATCCGGCAACCCTGCGCGGCCTGTCCGGCCTGAGCCCCGCGCCGGCCCCGCTCAGGGGCTCGGCGCTCGTGATGATCGACCTGCAGCAGACCTACCGGGAGGGCGTGATGCGGCTCGACGGCGTCGAGCCCGCGCTCCGGGAGGCGGCGGCGCTCCTGCGACGGGCGCGCGAGGCCGGGATCCCGGTGATCCATGTCCGCCACGATGCCGGGCCGGGCTCGCCCTACGACGTGACCGCCCCGATCGGCCAGATCAGCCCGGAGGTGGCGCCGCAGGGCGACGAGCCGGTGATCACCAAGGCCTATCCGAGCTCCTTCGTGGGCACCGACCTCCAGGCGCGGCTCGAGCAGATCGGCGTGAAGGACGTCGTCCTGGCGGGCTTCATGACGCATATGTGCGTCAACTCCACCGCCCGGAGCGCCTTCAACCTCGGGTTCCGCCCCACCGTCGTGGCGGCCGCCACGGCGACGCGGGACCTGCCCGGGCCGGACGGCGCCGTGGTGCCGGCGGCCCAGCTCCAGGCCGCGAGCCTCGCGGCCCTCGGCGACCTGTTCGCCGTGATCGCGCGCGGGCAGGGCGATATCCCCGACTGAGACAGCGGACCGCTCCCGGCACCGGTCGAGGCCGCGCGATCAGGCCTGGAGCCGCTCGATCTCGGCGATCACCGCCCCGAGGCCCGGCCGCCCGTCGGGATCCGGCCCGGCGCAGGCCTGCGCCAGGGCGCGCAGGGAGTCCGGCGGCGCCGCGCATCGGTCGAGCAGCTCGCCGATCAGGATGCCGACGGCGCGGACCTCGACCCGCGCCAGGGCCGCGCCGAGCGGCCCGTCCGGCAGAGCCGAGGCGGCGCCGAAGTCGCTGAGCACGGCCGCGCCGGTCCCGGCATCCCAGAGCGTGTTGTGGGCGTAGACGTCGCCGTGCAGCAGGCCCCGCCCGTGCAGGTGTGCCACCGCCTCGGCCACGGCGCGGGCGATCCGCAGGACCGTGTCGGCGCCGAGGCGCAGGTCCGGGTCGTAGACGTCGCGGCTGCAGCTCGCGAGGCTCGGCGGCCCGGCGAGCGCGCGCCAGTGCGCCGGCAGGAGCCGGAGCAGCAGGCCGCGGGCACCTTCGGGATGGCCCTCGAGCCGGCCGAGCGCGCCCGTGAGGGCCGGGTGCGTCCCGGCGGCGAGGCAGGCCTCCATCTCCCGCTCGGGCAGGCCGTCGCTGGTCATCGCGCCCTTGAACAGCTTCAGGGCCACGTCCTCCCCGCCGGCCGGCCCCCGCCACCGCGCCCGGTGGACGCGCCCCGAGGCGCCCTCGCCGAGCAGGTCGCCGACGGCGAGGTCGGCCCACGGCACCGCGGGGGCCGCGACCGGCGCCGTCGCCGGCTCGGCGGGGTTGCCGGCATAGGCGATCCAGGCGAGGCGGGGCAGGCGCGCGAGCCAGGGCGGGAGTGCCGCGAGGCGATTGCAGGCGAGCCGGATCAGCTCGAGATCGTCCGCTCCCGACAGGCTGTCGGGCAGCGCCGTGAGCCGGTTGCCCGCCAGCATCAGCTTCTGCAGGCGCGGCCGCTCGCCGAGGGCGGCGGGCAGCTCCGCGATCGCGTTGTCGGTCAGGGTCAGCCAGCGCAGGTCGCGCGGCAGCGACTCCGCCGGGACCTCGCGGATGCCGCAGCCGCGGAAGCCCAGCTGGCTCAGCGCCGGGCAGGCGCCGAGCACCGGCGGCAGGCGCGCGAACGGGTTGCCGGAGCAGAACAGCACGCGCAGGCGGTGGAGGCGGCCGAGATCGTCCGGCAGGTCGGTGAGGCTGCCCCGGCCGAGATCGAGCACCTCGAGGGTGTCGGCGAGGGCGAAGACCTCGGGCGGCACCTCCGTCAGGCCGTCGGGCAGCCGCAGCTCGCGCGCGCCGCCGAGATCGCCGCGCCGCAGGGCGGCGAGGGTTTCGCGCCGGTCCAAGCCTCAGCCCCGCTTGAAGAAGGCGTCGGCCGCGCCCTGCGCCGCCTGCTTGGCGGCCCGCGCCGCCTCGAGCCGGGCGATCTCGGCGCGCTGGAGCGCGACGCGCTCGTCGAGATCCCCGAGCGAGAGCGTGTCGAGGGGCTGCCCGATCTCGTGGGCCACGGCCTTGCGCGGCCGGTCGTCGTCGTCCCGCACGTCGTGTCCTCCCTACAGGAACGGTGTTCCGGCCCCGTCCCAGGCGAGGCCGAGATGGGCCGCCACGGTGGCGCCGATATCCGCGAAGGTCTCCCGCCGGCCGATCGGCCGGCCGGCCACGCCGGGGCCGAAGGCCAGGACCGGGACCTGCTCGCGGGTGTGGTCGGTCCCGGTCCAGGTCGGATCGTTGCCGTGGTCGGCCGTGATCACCGCGAGGTCGCCCGGCGCCAGCGCCGCCAGGATCTCGGGGATCCGGGCGTCGAACGCCTCCAGCTCCGCGGCGTAGCCCGGCACGTCCCGGCGGTGGCCGTGCTCCGTGTCGAAATCGACGAGGTTGACGAAGATCAGGCCGCCCTCCGGCAGCGTCGCCAGCGCGTCGAGGCCCGCGGTCACGCAGGCCGCGTTCGGGCCCGGCCTGATCTCGCGCCCGGTGGCGCGGTGGGCGAAGATGTCGCCGATCTTGCCGACGCTCACGACCGCGCGGCCGGCCGCCTCGGCGCGGTCGAGCAGCGTGCGCCCGGGCGGGGCGACGGCGAGATCCTTGCGGTTGCCGGTCCGGCGGAAGCCCGCCTCCGGCGAGCCGACGAAGGGCCGGGCGATCACCCGGCAGACGCGGTAGGGGTCGCACAGGCGGCGCGCCACCCGGCACAGGTCGTAGAGCCGCTCCAGCCCGAACGCCTCCTCGTGGGCGGCGATCTGGAACACACTGTCGGCCGAGGTGTAGCAGATCGGCCGGCCGGTCCGGAGATGCTCGGCGCCCAGCGCGTCGATGATCGCGACGCCCGGCGCGTGGCAATCACCCAGGATGCCCGGAAGTCCGCCCTCGGCCACGAGCGCGCGCGTCAGCTCCGGCGGGAAGGCCGGCCGGGTCTCGGGGAAATGCCCCCAGGGCTCGGTCAGGGGCAGGCCGGCGATCTCCCAGTGGCCGGAGGGCGTGTCCTTGCCGGCGGCCGTCTCCACCGCGTGGCCGTAGGCGCCGCGCGGCGGGCCGGCCGGGGCGAGGTGCGGCGGGATCCGGCCCGAGGCCCCGGCGGCCGCCAGGCCGAGCCCGAGTTCGGCGAGGTGGGGCAGGCGCAGGGGGCCCGCGCGCAGCCCCGCCCGGTCACCGCGGCCCTCCGCGCAGCGCTCGGCGATGTGCCCCAGCGTGTCGGACCCGGCATCGCCGTAGCGGTCCGCGTCCGGGGCCCCGCCGATGCCCACGGAATCGAGGACGATGATGAGCGCCCGCGCCACGGTCAGGCGGGCTCCAGCTCGGCGGGGGCGTCGCTCTCGAGGGCGAAGGCGGCCTTGAACAGGGCGCGGGTGTAGGGCGTCTGGGGGTTCGCGAAGATCGTCTCCGCGGCGCCCTCCTCGACCACGCGGCCGTTCTGCATGACGATCACGTAGTTGGCGAGCGCCCGCACCACCTTCAGGTCGTGGCTGATGAACAGGTAGGCGAGGCCCCGCTCGCGCTGGAGGTCGCGCAGCAGGGTCACGATCTGCGCCTGGACCGAGCGGTCGAGGGCCGAGGTCGGCTCGTCGAGGACGACGAAGCGGGGATTGAGCACCATCGCCCGCGCGATGGCGATGCGCTGGCGCTGGCCGCCGGAGAACTCGTGCGGGTAGCGGTCCATGGCGGCCGGATCGAGCCCGACATCGGTGAGCGCCTTGGCGACCACGGCCCGGCGCTCCGCCCGGGAGCGCGCCGTGCCCTGGACCACCAGTCCCTCGGCGACGATGTCGGCCACCGACATGCGCGGCGACAGGGAGCCGTAGGGATCCTGGAAGACGACCTGCATGTCCTTCCGCAGCGGGCGCATCTGCGCCGCGCCGTAGCCGTCGATCGCCTTGCCGAGGAAGACGATCGGGCCTTCCGAGCCCGTGAGCCGCAGGAGGGCGAGGCCGAGGGTTGTCTTGCCCGAGCCGGACTCGCCGACGACGCCGATGGTCTCGCCGGTCCGGACCCGCAGGGAGACGCCGTCCACGGCCCTGACGTGGCCGGTGACGCGCCGGAGCAGGCCCGACTTCAGCGGGAACCAGACCTTCAGGGGGCCGGCCTCCAGGAGCGGGGCGGCGTCGGCCGGGACGGGGTTGGCCCGGCCCTTCGGCTCGGAGGCGATCAGGCGGCGCGTGTACGCGTGCTGCGGATCCGCGAAGACGGCCTTGGTGGCGCCGGCCTCCACGATCTTGCCCTTCAGCATCACGCAGACGCGGTCGGCGATCCGCTCGACGATGCCGAGATCGTGGGTGATGAACAGCATCGCCATGCCGAGGCGCTTCTGCAGGTCGGCGAGCAGCGCCAGGATCTGCGCCTGCACGGTCACGTCGAGGGCCGTGGTCGGCTCGTCGGCGACCAGGAGGTCCGGCTCGCAGGCGAGCGCCATGGCGATCATCACGCGCTGGCGCTGGCCTCCGGAGAGCTCGTGCGGGTAGGCGCCCATGCGCCGCTCGGCGTCGCGCAGGCCCACGAGTTCCAGAAGCTCCAGGATCCGGCGGCGGGCCGCCTTGCCGGCGAGGCCGCGGTGCAGGCCGAGCACCTCGCCGATCTGCCGCTCGATTGTGTGGAGCGGGTTCAGCGAAGTCATCGGCTCCTGGAACACCATGGTGATGTCGGCGCCGCGCACGTCCCGCATCGCCCGCTCGGGCAGCCGCGCGAGGTCGCGGCCCGCGAACAGGATCCGCCCGTCCTGGCGGGCCGCGGGGTCGAGGAGGCGCAGGATCGCCAGCGCGGTCACCGACTTGCCGGACCCCGATTCGCCCACGAGCGCGACGGTCTCGCCCCGGCGGATGGTGAAGGAGACGCCGTCGACCGCCACGGTCTCGCCCTCCCGCGCGCGGAACGCCACGGAGAGGTCCTCGACGGCGAGGAGCGGCTGGGGATCGGCCTCTGACATGAGCCCCTTATAGCGCGCCCGGCCCCGGACCCTAGCCCGCGCGGACGCCGCACGGGGCGGGCCGGCACGACGCGGCCGGACGGGCGGGCCGGCGGTCCCGGAAGGTCGGCCCGGCGCCCCAGCGCGCCACGGACCTACCGGATCGGCGCCCCGGGATCGATCGCCGGCAGCTCGTTCGCCGGGAGCCCCGTTCCCGCCTGGGCCTGCGGTCCGGCGGCGCCGCGGGCGCGGTTGGCGAGGGCGACGGTCAGGCGCTCGGCGGTCTCGGGCTGCATCACCGCCAGGACCTCGGACATCTTGCGGGGGTTCATGGCCAGCACGATCGGGACCAGCACGTCGAGCCCGAGCCGGTCGAAGACCCGGGCGGCGTCCTTGGGCTTCATCGCCTCGTACATCGTGACGATGTTCTTCAGGGCCTGCTTCTCGGCGTCCTCCTTCGCCTTCGCGACGGCGTCGACCTTGTCCTCGGCCTTCTTGAGGTCGCCGAGCCCGGTCTCGAGCTTGCGCTCGGCCTCGCCCAGCATCTTCTCGCGCAGCTCGAGCTCGTCGCTCTTCTGACGCAGGGCGTCGCGCCGGGCACCGAGCTTCTCCAGGAGCAGGCGCTCGGTGGGCGAGGCCGAGCTCCCGGCCGCGGGCGGTGCGGACTGGGCCGGGGCCAGGGGAGGGGCCGACGGCTGCTCGGGCGCGGCTGCCGGCGCCTCCTTGGCGCCCACCGAACCGGTCGTCACCGGATCGAAGGGCTCGGAGCCGGTGCGCGCCCGGGCGACCGCGCGCCCGTAATCCGGCAGCGCCGCGCTCTCCGGCAGGCCGGCCTGCAGCAGACTGAGCAGCTTGAGCACGAGCAGCCCACCGGCCGCGAGCGCCACGGCGTCGATGAGGCGGAGCCGAAACTGCCGGACCGGCTTCCGGCGCGCGCGCCGCTCGGGCGTCGCGGCGCGGCGTATCCGCTCCTCGGGATCCGGCTTCGGCGGCGGGATCTTCGGGGCCTTGACCCCGGTCACGCGGCGCGCGCCCGGACGCGGGCGAGGGCGCGCTCGCTCATGGCGAGCGCCGCCGCGGCCGCCACGCCGAGGCGCTCCCCGTTCGGACTGGCGTGCTCCGGCCGGCGCTCGGCCGGGATCTCCGGCGCGCGCGTCGGCTCGGGGACCGCCTGCGGCGCGGGCCGCGGCTCCGGCGCGGGCTCGGGGCGGACCGGCACGGCGCGCATCTGCGCCACGATGGCGCCGATGCGGGTGATCACGCCCTCGCCGGCCTCGACCTGCAGCCGCAGCTCGCCGGCGCGGATCGTGGCGGTCTCCAGGCTCGCGTTCAGGGTGCGGTCGCCCTCGTCGATCGCCGCCCGCAGGCCCGCGATAGCCCGCTCGGCCGTGCCGGTCGCCACCATCAGGTCGCCGATGGTCTGGCGGAGGGCGGCCTCGTCGCCCTTCATCTGGCCGATGCGGCGCGAGAGCCGGAGGGACGTGACGATGGTCGCCGCCAGGAGGACGGCGACCAGGATGTCGGCCGCGAGGGTGACGAAGAGACTCATGACCGGACCCTCATCGGCACTAGTTGTCCGAGCGGTTGTTCATCGAGGCCTCGTAGGCCTGGATCGTCGTGCGCGAGCGGCGCAGCGGCCGGGTGACCTGGACGGCGATGTGGCCGTCGACCCGGCCGATCCGCCCCTGCGTCAGCGCCCAGTCGCCGCAGCGCACGGTGATGAGGTCCGAGGGCTTGGCCTCGAACATCAGCGTCTCGCCGACCTTCAGGCTCATGACCTGCTTCAGCGGCAGCATCATCTCGTGCAGCACCGCGTCCATGGTCACGTCGGCCTGCCAGATCTCGGTGGCGAGATGGCCCTCCCAGACGTGGTCGCGGCCGAGCTTCTCGCCCATGAAGCTCTGGGTCAGCAGCTCCCGGATCGGCTCGATCGTCGCGTAGGGGAACAGGATCTGCAGCATGCCGCCGCGCCCGTCGACGTCGAGGCGCAGGCTGATCAGGATCGCGGCGTTGCCGGGCCGCGTGATGGTGGCGAAGCGGGGGTTGGTCTCGATCCGGTCGATGCCGAAGCTCACGGGCGAGAGCGGCTGGAACGACATCTCGAGATCGCCGAGCACGATCTCGACGAGGCGGCGCACCAGCGTCATCTCGATGGCGGTGAAGGGCCGGCCGTCGAGGCGGCTCGACGAGCCGCCGCGCTTGCCGCCGAGCAGCAGGTCGAAGGTCGCGTAGGCGAGGTTCGAGTCGACCGTGACGAGGCCTGAATTCTCCCACTGCTCGGCCCGGAACACGCCCAGCAGCGTCGGCAGCGGGATCGCGTTCAGGTAGTCGCCGAAGCGCACCGAGGTGATGTTGTCGAGGGTCACCTCGACGTTGTCCTGGAACAGGTTGCGCAGGGAGGTCGACAGCAACCGGATCATCCGGTCGAAGACGATCTCCAGCATCGGCAGGCGTTCGTACTGGACGACGCCCGAATCGACGATGGCCTGCACGCCCCCGGCCCCGGAGGCCGAGAGCTCGCGCATGGAGAAGCCGAGGACGCCGTCGATCTCGTCCTGATTGAGCACCCGGTCGTTGCCGGCGAGCTCGGGGAGGTTGTCGCTCTCCCCGTCCTCGATCATCGTCGCCCATTCGGCGGCGACGTCGCCCGCGTTGCGCGTGGTGCCCTGCTCGGCGAGCGCCGCGCCCCACTCCTCGGCCAGCGACGTGTCGCCGCCCTCGGCCCCCTGCTCCAGGAGGGCTGCCGACCAGTCGTCCTCGGGGAGTTCGTCCTCGGGTTCCATCAGGCGTGCTCGATCGGGGCCCGGCGCGGCGCGGCGCGCGATGGACGGGGCAGGGTCGCGGGCGCGCTCACTGGACGATCACGTCCTTGAACAGCACCGCGTCGACCTTGGCGGGGTACAGGGCAATGTTGATCCGGCGCAGAAGCTCCTCGCGCAGCCGGAACAGGCCCATCGAGTTGGTGATGTCGCTGGCGCGCAGCTCGCGCATGTAGACCTGCAGCGCGTCCTCGACCCGCGGCATCAGGGGCTTCACCTCCTCCTCGACCTTGGCGTCCTTCAGCTCCAGCGAGATCCGGACCTTGGCGTACTTGGCCTTGTCCTGGGGCAGCTCGGGAGAGAGGTTGAGGAGCATCTCGCGCACGTCGACGAAGACCACGGCCTTCTTGGCGTCCGGACCGGCGCCCTTGGCGTCGCCGTGCCCGCCGCCATGGCCGCCGCCCTGCGCGGCTTCCTTGCCGTCGCCCTGACCGCCGCCGCGCATCATCAGGAAGGCGCCCGCGCCGCCGCCCGCGATCAGGACCGCGAGGGCCACCATGATCATGAGCTTCTTCTTGCCCTTCGGGGCGCCCTCGGCTTTGGCCTCGCCGTCCTCGGCGGAGGCCTTTTTCGGCGTCTTGGCCATGGAATAATGCTCTCTCGCGGGAGACCGCGCGCCAGGTACACCTGGATATCGGAGCATCACGGTTAACGCGCCGTTAAGGAGGCAATTCCTGCCGGGTCAGGTTTGCCGCGGCGCAGCCCCCGCGCCGCCGCGACACGCGAGCGTCGCTAACCAAGTCCCTGTCACACCGCTAAAATTTGCCGCAGACGGGTTTGGCACAGCGGATGCTGAATGGATCGTTGCCGCCTCCGCGGCCCGCGAGTCCCAGAGTCCACGATGCAGAATGCCCTCTTCGTCGGCGTGTCGAGCCAGATGGCGCTCCAGCGGGAGCTGGACGTGATCGCCAACAACATGGCGAACGTCTCGACCACGGGCTTCAAGGCGCGGAACACCCGCTTCGAGGAATACCTGATGCCGGTGGCGAGCGCGGATTCGTTCGCCCGGCCCGACCGGCGCCTGTCCTACGTCATCGACCAGGGCACCAGCCTCGACCTCGGGCAGGGCCCGATCGAGCAGACCGGCAACCCGCTCAACGTGGCGGTCAAGGGCTCGGCCTTCATCGCCGTGCAGTCGCCCCAGGGCGAGCGCTACACCCGGAACGGCGCCTTCGAGCTCGACGCGCAGGGCACGCTCGTCACCAGCGACGGCTACAAGGTCGTGGGCGAGGGCGGCCCGATCAGCATCAACCCGCAGGAGACCGGCCTCGCCATCGGCCCCGACGGCACCGTGTCGACCAACCTCGGCATCCGCGGGCGGATCAAGCTCGTCACCTTCGCCAACCCGCAGCGGCTGACCAACGAGGGGACCAACCTCTACGCCTCGCCGGAGCCCGCACGCCCCGCCGGGATCGACGGGCGCCTGGAACCCGAGTCGCTGGAGCGCTCCAACGTCCGCCCGGTGATCGAGATGACCCGGCTCATGGACGTGAACCGGACCTACGCCATGGTGTCGAGCATGATCTCGCGCCTCGACGACCTGCGGGGCACGGCGATCCGCCGCCTCGCCGACGTCGCCTGAGGAGGCCTGACCGATGCGCGCCCTCTACTCCGCCGCCACCGGCATGGCGGCCCAGGAACTCAACGTCCAGGTCATCTCCAACAACATCGCGAACCTACGCACCACCGGCTACAAGCGCCAGCAGGTGCACTTCCAGGATCTGCTCTACCAGAACATGCGCCGGGCCGGCGCCTCGACCTCGCAGCAGAACACCCAGCTCCCGGCGGGCCTCAGCCTCGGCTCGGGCGTGAAGACCACCTCCACGGCCCGCGTGATGTCGCAGGGGACGCTGTCCTCGACCGAGAAGGATTACGACGTCGCGATCCGCGGCGACGGGTTCTTCCGGGTGACGCTGCCGGACGGCCGGACCGCCTATTCCCGCGACGGCTCCTTCGACCTCTCGGCCCAGGGCCAGCTCGTCACCCGCGACGGCTACCTGCTCGATCCGGCGATCACCGTGCCGCAGAACGCGACGTCCGTGACGATCAGCGCCACGGGCGTCGTGCAGGCGAACATCCCGGGCCAGACGGCGCCGCAGGCGCTGGGCCAGTTCCAGCTCTCGCGCTTCGTCAACAAGGTCGGCCTCGAGTCGATCGGCGACAACCTGTTCGTCGAGACCGCCGCCTCCGGGCAGGCGATCAGCGGCCTGCCGGGCGCCGACGGCTTCGGCAACCTCCAGCAGAGCTACCTGGAGGAGGCGAACGTGAACGCCGTCACGGAGATCTCGTCCCTGATCGCCGCGCAGCGCGCCTACGAGATGAACTCGAAGGTCGTCACCGCCGCCGACCAGATGCTCTCCACCACCACGCAGATGTTCCGCAGCTAACCGCGCGACCCGCACCCCGCTTCAGGTCCCTGAACATGTATGCCGGCATGCATCCCGACCCGCTCGATCCCGACTTCGAGACCCTCGACCTGCCCCGCATCGCCGCGGGGACCGGGGACGACATCAGCCCGATCGTGCGGCGCGTCCCGCGGCGGGTGATGCCCCTCGGCGCCGCCGTCATCCTGCGCGCGCTGCTGGCCTTCCTGACCTTCGCGGCCCTCGGCGCCCTGGCGATCCCCGCCATGGCGCGGGCGGAGGGCCTGCGGCTGCGCGGCGACGTCACCGCCCGCGGCGACGTCCTGACGCTCGCCGATCTCGTCGAGGGCGCGCCCGAGCGCCTGGCCACGCGCCCGCTGTTCCGCGCGCCCAGCCTCGGCGCCACCGGGACGATCCAGACCCGCCGCATCCTCGACGCGGCCTCCGCGCTGGGCCTCAGCGGCCTGGAGACCGGCGGCCGGCTGCAGATCGCCGTGCAGCGCGCCGCCCGCCGCCTCGGGCCGCCGGAGATCGAGGCGGCGCTCAAGCGCGGCCTCGAGACCGGCTACGGGCTCAACGCCCAGAACATCGCGGTCCGCCTCGACGGCGACGGACCGACCCTGCTGGCGCCGCTGGACCTCGAAGGGCAGGCCGCGGCCCTGGACCTGACCTACGATTCGCGGACGCGCCGCGTCGCGGGCCTCGTCACCCTCGGCGAGCGGCAGGTCTCGCTGCGCGTCTCCGGCGTGGTCGTGGAGCTGCGCGAGGTGGCGGTGCTCACCCGGAACCTCAACCGCGGCGAGCCGGTGAGAGAGGGTGACGTCGCCCTGGAGCGGCGCCCGCGCGAATCCGTCGCCCCCGACGCCCAGGGGAGCGCCACGACCATCCTCGGCGAGGTCGCGCAGAACACCCTCACGGCCGGCACCGTGCTGCGGGTCACCGACACGGCCCCGCCCGACCTGGTCGCCCGCGGCGAGAACGTGACCATCGTGTACGAGACGCCGAGCATCAGCCTGTCGATGCGCGGCCTGTCGAACGATTCCGGCCGCATGGGCGCCGTCGTCAACGTCGTCAACGTCGCCTCCAAGAAGGTCCTGCAGGCCACCGTGATCGGCCCCGGCCGGGTCTCGGTGAGCCCCAGCCCCGCGGCCCGGCAGGCCGCCGGCGCCGCCCCCGTCCAGGCGACCGCCTCCCTGCGCTGACCGCCCGCCCTGCACGCGTCGAAGATTGATAGCCCGATGGCCCGTCGCACCGTCCTGAACCCGCTCGCCGCCGCCCTGATCGCCGGCGCGCTCGGCGCCTGCAACACCGCCGACCGCCTCTCGCAGGTCGGCTTGACCCCGGCGCTGTCGGCGATCGAGGACCCGACCGCGCAGCCGGGCTACAAGCCGGTGCGGATGCCGATGCCGGACGTGCAGCCGGTCTCGTACGCGCCGAACTCGCTGTGGCGCACCGGCTCCCGCGCCTTCTTCAAGGACCAGCGCGCCGCCAAGCTCGGCGACATCCTGACCGTGAAGGTCAAGGTCACCGACCAGGCGAACATCAGCAACGAGACCAAGCGTTCCCGGGCCAACACCGAGAGCTTCGGCCTGCCCAACGCCCTGGGCCTGGAGAACAACGCGGTCGGCAAGTCCTTCGGCGTCGGAAGCACCGCGCTGCTCTCCGCCACCTCGGCCATGGCCAATGACGGGGCCGGCTCGGTCCAGCGCACCGAGTCCGTCCTGACGAACGTCGCCGCGGTGGTGACCCAGGTCCTGCCCAACGGCAACCTCGTGGTCGAGGGCAAGCAGGAGATCCGGGTCAATTTCGAGGTGCGCGAGATGATCGTCGCCGGCGTGGTGCGGCCGGAGGACATCGAGTCCGACAACACCATCGACTCGGCCAAGATCGCCCAGGCGCGCATCGCCTACGGCGGCCGGGGCCAGATCACCGACGTGCAGCAGCCGCGCTACGGCCAGCAGCTCGTCGACATCCTGCTGCCGTTCTGAGGCACCTCAGGACGGCTCCTCCGGCTCCGGCCCGCGCATCACGTCGAGGCCGGAGCCCGCGCCGGGGGGCGGGCCGACCTTGACCGGCGCGCCGGTGCGGGCGGCCTCGTAGATCGCCTCCATCAGGACCTGGTCCTGCAGCCCCTCCTCGCCGGGCGTGCGGGGCCGCAGGTTCTCCTGGATGCACCGCGCGAAGTGGTCCAGCTCCAGGGCGAACTGGTTCTTCGGGCTCAGGACCTTCTCGTCCCGGGCGGCGTTCCTGCCGTCGCGGTGGCCGATGTAGAGACGCTGGCCCTGGTAGGCGAAGGCGTTCTGGAGATCGACGGAGGCGGTCCCGGTGTGCAGGGTCAGGCTCCGCGCCTCGTAGACCCCGTAGCTCGTCAGGCACTGGGCGATCACGCCGGACGGGAAGTGGAGGGTGAAGCTCGCCGTCTCCTCGACCTCGCGGTACTTGGGATCGTCCGGCGGCGCGTGGATCTGGGCCTGGATCAGGTTCGGCTCCTCGCCGAGAACCGCGCGGGCGGTGTTCAGGCAGTAGAGCCCGATATCCGGCAGCGAGCCGCCGCCCGCCAGCGCCCTCCGCAGGCGCCACTGCTCCGGCAGACCCGTGGTCTGGCCGTTGAAGGCCTGGATCAGCCGCGGCCGGCCGAACTCGCCCGAACGCGCGAGCTTGATCACGGCCCGGTTGTGGGGCTCGTACTGGCACCGGTAGGCGATCATCAGCTTGACGCCGGCCTTCGCGCAGGCCGCGATCATCTCCCGGCACTCGTCCGAGGTCACGGCCATCGGCTTCTCGCAGAGCACCTGCTTGCCGGCCGCGGCGGCCGCCACGACGTTGTCCCGGTGCACGCCGTTCGGCGTGACGATGTAGACCGCCTGGACGTCGGGGTTGGCCTTCAGGCGATCCCACGCGTCGTAGCCGTAGACGGCGTCGTCCGGCAGCCCGTACTGCCGCGCCACGAGCTTCGCCTTGTCGGGCGAGCCCGACATCACCGCCGCGAGACGGGCGCGCTTGGACTCGCCGAAGGCCGGCAGGATCTCGTCGAGGCTCAGGCGCCCGAGACCCACCACGCAGTAGCCGACGCGCTGGCTCGGCGGCTGCGGCGCCGGGCTCGGGGCGGGCGGCCGGTCGCCCGGCCCGCGCCAGTTCGGGAACATCACCTTTCCGCCCTGCACGGCGCCGGTATCGGCCGGGACCGAAGGGGCCGGCGGGGCGGCCGGCGGGGCGGCCTGCGCGCCGCCGCCGGCCGCGGCGCCGGCCAGGGCGCCCCCGGCCGCGAGGAGAGTGCGTCGTGAGAGCCGGGTGTCGTCCGCCATGTGCCTCGCCGTGTCGCCGGATCGGGAGGGCCGCGCCTGGGACGCCGCCCGCGCCGGGAGCCGCCGGATGGCGGGACCGCGCCCTCAGTGAACGCGACCCGGCTCCGGGCTGTTTCCGTCGAGGAGCGCGGCGCGCAGACGCGCCACCTCCGCCTCGCTGGCGGCGAGCCGGCGCGCGACCGCCTCGGGCTCCGTCGCCGCTCGGGTCTCGGCGAAGCCGAGGCCGACCGACTCGCCCGCGCGCCAGGCCACGAAGGCGCGCCGGGTCTCGCCGCGACAGGGGATGAACAGCTCGACGCAGTCGGGGAGCACGGCCTCCGCCGGCAGCCGGACCCGCGCCCCGTCGAGGGACACGTCGCGGACCGTGCAGTCGATCTCCGGGAGGAAGGCCGCGATGCGCAGCCGCCCGCCCAGGCAGACGCGGCGTCGGGCAGTGCGGCGGCGCTCGACCACGATCGTCTGACCCTGACGGTTTCGGTTGCGGGGACAACCGCCATCCAGCCCGGACCGCCCCCGCCCGTCCACCTTAACCGTCTGTTTACCTTAACGGCGGCCTCAGGCGGGCGGCGGCGGGTCGGGCGCCTCGACCTCGCCGCGGCGCTGCAGTTGCAGGGCGACGAACCAGCACAGGGACGCCCAGGCGGCGCCGATGCACCAGCCGGCCAGGACGTCGCTCGGCCAGTGCACGCCGAGATAGATGCGGCTGATGCCGACGAGCAGCGTCACGCTCACCCCGAGCGCCAGGACCAGCGCCTTGGCGCGGCGGTTGCGCTCGATCCGGGCGATCAGGGTCGCCAGGGTCAGGTAGGCGATCGCCGACATGGTGGCGTGGCCGCTCGGGAAGCTCGCCGTGAACACCTCCATGCCGTGGGGCACGAGGTCCGGCCGGGGCCGATGGTAGAAGATCTTCAGCACCGTCGAGACCAGCTCGCCGCTCCCCACCGCGGCGAGGACGTAGAGACCGATGCGTCGGCGCCCGGACACGCCGAGATAGGCCGCCACCGCGCAGGTCAGGAACAGCACGGTGAAGACGCTGCCGAGCCCGGTGATGTCGCGCATCGCCTCCTCGAGCCAGGGCGGCCCGATCGGGTCGGCGAGATCGGCGGGGTTGCGCAGGGCGAGCAGGATCCGCCGGTCGAGGGCCGCGGTGGAGCCCTCGCCGACCTCGTGGGCGAGGTAGAAGAATCCGTAGCCGAGGATGCTCAGGCAGAGCAGGGCGACGAGGGGACCGACCTCGTTCAGGCGCAACCGCAGCCAGACCGCCATCGCGGGCTCGATCAGCCGGTTCTGCCGCAGGTTGCCCGGCGCCCTCATGGCGCGGTCTCCCGGTGCGCGTCGACATCCATCAGGCATTCTCTCCGAAGGGCAGGCGGGCGACGGCGTCCCAGGGGCCGCCGCGGTAGCGCCAGAGCAGGGTGCCGGGGGCGGTGAACCGGAACGGCACGAACCCCGCCGACAGGTCGGCGTGCAGCGCCCGGGCCGTGTCCGGCGACACCTTGTTCTGCACCGTGACGTGCGGGCGCCAGCCCTGCCGGTCCTGGGCGGTGAGGTGGGCCGCGAATTCCTGCGCGAGGCGGCCCCGGAAGCGCGCCAGCGCGTCGGAGTCGAGCGCGTAGGCGACGCCGCGGCCGGTGAGGCGCAGGCCGGTCACCGCGACCTCCGGCGGCGGCACCGTGCGGGCGAGGGCGGTGATCGCCTCGATCACGCCCCGCTCCCGGTCGCCCGGCAGGTGGTGGAACAGGGTCGCGTGCGCCGGGATGCGGTTCAGGGCTTCCGGGAAGTGGCGGCGCCGCTCGCCGTCGAACCGCGCGAAAGTCGGCTCGTCGAAGGCGAGCGTCAGGATCAGGGGGTCCGCGTCGATCATCGGGGCCAGATGGCGCCCGCGGGCGCTCAGGTCCAGTACAGGATCCGCGCGGCCGGCAGGTCGCGGGCGAGGCAGGCGGTGAGATGGGCGCGCATCGCCTGCATCAGGGGCTTCGGGAAGACGTGCTTTACCGAGCCGAACTTGGTGCGCTTCTCGACGCGCTCCGCCTCGTCCAGCGGCAGGTCCGAGCCGGGATACCAGCCGCGCAGCACCGCCTTCGAGCCCGGCGTGAACCGGTGGGTGATGAGTTCGGCGGTGAGGTCGAGATCGGGCACGCCGGCCAGCGCGTCGGCGGCGGCGCGGACCAGCCCGGCATAGGCGTCCGCCCAGTCCGGAACCGGCAGGATCGGCGCGACGGTCAGGCCGACCGGGTAGCCGGCCCGCGCCGCCGCCGCCAGGGCGGCGAGCCGCGCGTCGAGGGGATCGGTGCCGCCCTCGTAATGCGCGGCCGCCCGCGGATTGACCGAGAAGCGGATGCGCGTGCGCCGGTTGTGCGGCAGGTCGAGGAGCGGTTCGACCGCGGCGAACTTGGTGGTGAAGCGCAGCTGCACCGGCGCGTCCCAGGCGCCGAAATGCCGGATCGCCGCCGAGAGCGAGCCGGTCAGGTGCTCGATGCCGAGGGGATCGGTGTAGCAGGACGCCTCGAAGGTGGTCCCCTCCCGCGCCCGCTCGGCGGAGGCCGACGTCACCGCGCCGCGCCCCGCATAGTCCGCGAGGGTGCCGAGGATCGCCGCCAGATTGGCGTAAGCGCGGGTCACCGGCGGCCCAGACAGAGAGCCCGCGAGGTAGCAGTACTGACAATGGGCCGGGCAGCCCTCGGCGAGGTCGAAGCGCCAGTCGGCCGAGGGCGGGATCGGCTGCAGTCGCAGCTTGGTCGGCGGGGCGACCGTCAGCGCGAGGGTCGCCTTGGCGGCCGCGTAGGCGCGGCGCGGATCCGGCTCGCGCGGGCTCGGCAGGCGGTTGGACGCCAGCCGCTCCACCGGCAGGCCCAGCGCCTCGGCGCGGGCCAGCATGGCGCGCCCGTGGGCATGCTCCAGGGCGGCGGGCATCACCAGCACGCGGCGCGGGCGCCACAGCCGCGCCGGGCGGGCGGGCTCCGGGCCGCCGGGCAGCTCCGGGCGATCGCGGGTCTGGACGGCCGGTGCGGGCGAGGGCGTCATGCCTGACGAACGCGCGGTCCCGGTGCCGGGTCCGGCCTAGTCGCCCGCTCGCGGTGCGGCTAAAGCACCGTCATGTCTGCAGGCAGGGAGAGCGTACATGTCGGCCGCGACGGCTGGTTATTCCTCACGGGGGGGACCAACCGGGTCATGGACCGGTATCGCGGCGGCCTGCGGCACTGGCTGCTGCTGCGCGGCTGGACACGGCTGATCAAGGCCCGCGCGCGGCGGGCCGAGAGCCTCGGCATCCGCTGCCTGCACGTGATCGTGCCGGAGAAGCTGTCGGTCTACGACGACAAGACCGACGGCCTGCGCTACGCCCCCGGCAAGGCCTCGACCCGGCGGCTGGCCCGCAGCCTCTCCCGGCATCCGGCCTATCTCGACCTTCTCGCCCCGCTCCGCGCCGCCCGGAACGGGCCGGTGCCGCTCTACCTGCGCACCGACACGCACTGGACCGCGCAGGGCTGCCTGCTGGCCTACCGCGCGATCATGCGGGCGCTCGGGGCGATCCCGCCGGCCGACATCGGCGCGCGTCCGGGCATCGTCTCGGACCAGCTCATGGATCTCGGCGAGAAGCTGCCGGAGCGGCCGCGCGAGCGCCTGGAACGGTTCATGCTGCAGCGCGACGCGTCGCGGGTCGAGACCGGGCCGCTGCTCGCCGCCTACGAGGCGGAAGGGCGCGACCGGGAGGTGCATGTCGGCGCGCATGTCGTCTACCGGAACGCGTCACCGGCGGCCGATCCGCGCCGGCTCGTCCTGTTCGGCGATTCCTGCGCCCATTTCGACCCGTTCCTGCTGACCGGGCTACTCGCCGAGAGCTTCAGCGAGGTGCACTTCGTCTGGTCGTCGAGCCTCGACTGGGCCTATATCGAGCGGGTCCGCGCCGACATCCTTCTGTTCGAAATCGCCGAGCGCTTCCTCGCCAAGCTCCCGAAGGACGATTTCGACGTGGCCGTCGCCGGCCAGCGCGGGACCGGCGGCCGCCTCGCGAAGCTCCGGACCGGCGGCCTCGACACCGTCGGCCGCGGGGCGAAGCCTCAGTAGATGGCCTGATCCAGGCGGGCGAAGTCGGCGACGCTCGCCGCCTGATACTTCGCGAAGGATTCCGGCGCGCAGGCGATGCCGATCATCAGGACGAGGAGCGTCGCGAGGCACGCGAGCGTCGCGGTGACCACGTCGGCGTGGCGCCGCAGGGCGTGGATCACCAGGCACCCGAACGTGAACAGGGCCGCCTCGGCGACGGGCACCAGCGCGAACGACATCACATCACCTCCATCGATCCCCCACCGGGTCGGGCAGCTGCGGCACGCGCACGGCGACGGGTGGGTGACGCGAGACATGGCGGACTTTGCTGCACCGCAACAGACAGGCGGGCGCAGGCCTGCCTTGCGTGGCGTTCGCGGGCGGACGCGTCCCTTCACACCGACCGCGCGAGGCCCATCTCGGTCGGACCTCTCGGACAGGCGGAGACGACAATGGGCCTCCTCGTAGACGGCATCTGGCGCGACCAGTGGTACGACACCGCCGCGACGGGCGGCCGCTTCGAGCGCAAGGCCTCCGCCTTCCGCAACTGGGTCACCGCCGACGGGTCGGCGGGCCCCTCCGGCGCGGGCGGCTTCCGCGGCGAGCCGGGGCGCTACCATCTCTACGTGTCCCTGGCCTGTCCGTGGGCGCACCGCACACTCATCGGCCGGACCCTGAAGGGGCTGGAGGACGCGATCTCCGTCTCGGTGGTCGACCCGCACATGGGCGCGGAGGGCTGGGTCTTCGGCGACACGCCGGGCGCGACGCCCGACCCGATCCACGGCGCCCGGCGCCTCTACGAGGTCTACCTGGCGGCGGACCCGTCCTACAGCGGCCGGGTCACCGTCCCGACCCTCTGGGACCGGGAGCGCGCCACCATCGTGTCGAACGAATCCGCCGAGATCCTGCGGATGCTGAACGACGCCTTCGGGGGCACCGGCCCCGACCTCTATCCCCCGGACCTGCGCGCCGAGATCGACGCCGTGAACGGCCGCGTCTACGACCGCGTGAACAACGGCGTCTACAAGGCGGGCTTCGCGACCACACAGGAGGCCTACGCCCAGGCCTTCGAGGCGCTGTTCGCGGAACTCGACGCGCTCGAGGCGCGCCTCGAACGGAGCCGCTACCTCTGCGGGGACCGGCTGACCGAGGCCGACATCCGGCTGTTCACGACGCTGGTGCGGTTCGACGCGGTCTATGTCGGGCACTTCAAGTGCAACAGGCGCCGGATCGCCGACTACCCGAACCTGTCGAACTACCTCCGCGACCTCTACGCGCTGCCGGGCGTCGCGCCGACCGTGAACCTCACCCACATCAAGCGGCACTATTACGAGAGCCATCCAACCATCAATCCGACGAGGATAGTGCCCCTCGGGCCGGACCTCGACCTCGCCGCGCCGAACGACCGGGCCCTGCGGTTCGCGGGCTAGCGGGCCGCCCCGCCCGGCGTCCCTGCCGCGCCCGTGCGGGTAGGGTTGAGGGCGTCCGGCGCGTCCGCGACACACCTCCCGTCGCGCCGGTCCGGGGGCCGTGCCCCTCGACGGCGTGCGCGGCGCGCCTAGTTCGGCTCTCAACCGGAGGATGCCCGACACGCCATGACCAACAGCCTGCGCCTCGCGCTGCTCTGCGCCCTCGTCAGCCTGCCCTCCGCGGCCCGCGCCCAGGCGGCGCTGCGGCTGGAAGGGACCTGCGAGAAGCTCGTCATCGGCACGCAGGACCTGAGCGCGGCCTGCAGCAACGTCCTGACGAACGCGGTGAGCCGCAACCGCACGAGCTTCGACTTCACGACCTCCGACGGTCAGACCCTCAGCTTCAGCGGCAACGGCGCCCAGCAGGAGGCCACCGAGGAGACCGATCCGCTGCAGCCGATCAACGTCGTCACCACGGGCAAGGACGGCGCCCCGATCCTCGCGATCGGCGCCTGCCGCTTCTCGACCCCGGAAGCCGGGCGCACCGCGATCACCTGCGAGGCCAGCACCGCCGACGGGCGTCCCTTCGCCGGCACGTTCGTGACCGCCGCCAAGGCGGCGGCGGGCGCGCCGGCCGCCGCGCCGCCGCGCTGAGGATCCGTCCCTCCGGGCTGGTCAGACCGAGGCGGAAGCCCCATTTAAGGCGCTCCACGAAAAAGGTTCCGAAGCCAGACCGATGCTCAACGACACCCTCGCCGCGGGCGGTACCCCGGCCGGCGACACCGGCTCCCTCATCAAGGACACGACCACCGCGAGCTTCCGTCAGGATGTCATCGCCGAGTCGATGAACCGGCCGGTCCTGGTCGATTTCTGGGCGCCCTGGTGCGGGCCCTGCAAGCAGCTCACGCCGGTCCTGGAGAAGGTCGTCCGGGAGGCCGCGGGCGCGGTCGTCCTCGCGAAGATGAACATCGACGAGCATCCCTCCATCGCCGGTCAGCTCGGCATCCAGTCGATCCCGGCGGTCATCGTCTTCCAGAAGGGCCAGCCGGTCGACGGCTTCATGGGCGCGGTCCCGGAGAGCCAGATCAAGGAGCTGATCGCGCGCGTGGCCGGTCCGCAGCAGGACCCGCTCGAGGCGGCCCTCGCCGACGCGGCGGCCCTGATCCAAGAAGGCGACCTCGCCGGCGCCGCCGAGATCTACGCGGCCGTGCTGGAGCAGCAGCCCGACAACGTCACCGCGCTGGCCGGCCTCGCCAAGATGCAGCTCGACGCGGGCGAGATCGAGAACGCCAAGCGCGTCCTGGCGATGGTTCCGGAGGCGAAGGCCGGCGACCCGGCGCTCGTCGGCATCCGCGCCGCCCTGGAACTCGCCGAGCAGGCGGCGTCGCTCGGCGACCTCGCGGGCCTGCAGCGCGAGGTCGAGGCCAACCCGGACGCCCATCAGGCGCGGTTCGACCTCGCGCTCGGGCTCGCCGCCCGGGGGGAGCGCGGCCAGGCGGTCGATCACCTGATCGAGCTGCGCAAGCGCGACAAGGACTGGAACGAGGACGGTGCGCGCAAGCAGCTGCTGCAATTCTTCGAGGCCTGGGGCGTGATGGACCCCGACACGATCCGCGGCCGGCGCAAGCTCTCGGCACTTCTGTTCTCGTGAGGCACCGGCTCGCGCGCCGGCCCACCGATCGGCCCCTCTGGGAGGCGCCATGAGCACCCATGCGAGCTACAAGGGCCCCGCGGATTGCCCGGCCGTGATCCCGGTCTTCCCGCTGTCCGGCGCGCTGCTGCTGCCGCGGGGACAGATGCCGCTCAACATCTTCGAGCCGCGCTACCTCGCGATGGTCGACGATGCCATGCGGACGGACCGGATCATCGGGATGATCCAGCCCGACCCGGAAGGGTCGGGCGGATCGAATCCGAAGCTCTACCGCGTCGGCTGCGCGGGCCGCGTCACCCAGTACGCCGAGACCGGCGACGGCCGGTACCTGATCTCGCTCACCGGCGTCACCCGGTTCCGGGTCGAGAGCGAGCTGGCCTCGATCGGCCCCTATCGCCGCTGCCACGTCTCCTACGACGAGTTCGCGGTGGACTTCGAGCCGCGGGCGGGCGAGGAGCAGGTCGACCGCGAGGGCGTCCTCAAGGCGCTGCGCGATTTCGTGGAGTCGAACGACCTCAAGGTGGACTGGGCCGGGATCGACGAGGCGCCCGACGAGGCGCTGGTCAACGCCCTGTGCATGATGAGCCCGTTCGGCGTGCGCGAGAAGCAGGCGATGCTGGAGGCTCCCGACCTGAAGACCCGGGCCGAGATCCTGATCGCGGTCACGCAGATGGAACTGGTTCGCGGCTCGGGTCCCGAGTCGCCGATGCAATAGGTTGCCCCGCCGATGTCCAACGATCTCACCGCCCCCGTCGAGGCGACCCGCGTCGACCCGAAGCTCCTGGAGATCCTGGTCTGCCCGCTGACCAAGGGCACCCTGGAATACGATTCGGCCCGGCAGGAGCTGATCAGCCGCTCGGCGAAGCTCGCCTACCCGATCCGCGACGGGATCCCGATCATGCTGCCCGAGGAAGCCCGGCCGCTCACCGACTGAGCACCGCGAGTCGCTCCGGCCGTCCCGCGCGGCCCGTCACAACCCGAGAGGGCGGCGCGGCGCGCTGGTCGGCTGCCCGCGCACGCCGACGGATCCGATCATGGATCCCGCCCGGCCCGATCGAGGCCGGTTGCTCAATCGCCGGCCCGCCCCGAGGCGCCCGAGGCTCTCCCGCGCGGGCAGGGTCGGCCGCGGTCTCGCGGGCGCTTTCCCGCGGGCCCGGCGATCCTCGGCAGGCGCGAGCAGGACCTTGGCCGCCCCCGTCTCCTCCGTGATGAGCGGAGACTTGGACGCTCCGGTCGGCAGATCAACCCACAGCATCGTCCGCAACGAGCTTGACTATTGGCCGGGAGACTGTCGGCCGTAATCTATCTTGAACAGGCGGGAGGCAGCCATACTCTTGCCGCTTCCATCGTTCAGCGTCGAGTCATCCTCGATCGATGATTCTGACCGTGCACGCCGCTTCCGGCGGTGTCCGCTTCGCTGAAAGATTGCATCGCATGACCAAGCTGACCGCGGTCGCGGCCCTCGCCGCCGGCCTTCTCCTCCCGACGTGCCTGCCCGCCAGCGCGGGGCCGAGCGCGCATAACGGGCGGTGGTCGGTGGAGCTGGTGACGGAGAGCGGCCTGTGCAGCGCCCGCTACACCTACGCGCTCGCGATCCGCGAGGGGCAGGTGCAGCTCGTTTCCGGCAGCGCCGGGGCGCAGGTCAACGGCCACGTGCGGCCCGACGGCAGCGTCGGCATCACGGTCAGCAACGGGACGGCGAGCGGAACCGGCACCGGCCGACTCCAGGCCGGCAGCGGCGCAGGCACCTGGAAGGTCTCGTCCCTGTGCTCGGGCCACTGGACCGCGCGGCGCAGCGACACCCGCACCGCGCAGGCCGACTGAGGTCGCTCAGGCGGCCGCGGCGAGCCAGCTCCGCGCCTCGTCGATGCGGGCGCGCTCGAACACCTTGATCTGGGTCGGCGACACGAAGTTGAAGGTCTCGGCCAGCGCCTTCAGCCAGGGCGCGTCCGTCACCAGGGCGACGTGGCTGATGCTCTTCATCATCGAGATGCCGAAGCGCGGGTCCTTGAAGAAGGCCGCGGGCTCCATGCCCTCGAAGGCGCGGATATCCTCGAGCAGCTTGATCTTGCCGCCCTTGTCGAGGTCGGCCTTCATCGCGGTCATCGCCGCGTTCATCTCCTCGTCGGTGATCTTCCCGTCGACCACGATCTCGGCGACATTCGAATCCGGCGTCTTGGTGTAGGTCAGCACTGATCGCTCCTCCGGGAACCGCATGCGTCCCGTAGCCGGTCTCCGACCAGGGTCCGCCGCCCGTGACCTGAGCCATACCCGATCGCGGGACGAACCGGTATGGCCCCGGACCCTCGCTCTGACGTGCCTCCCGACGGCGAACCGGCGTTCACGAGACCGGGAGGCCCGCGAAGTCTCCTACAAAAAGCTCTGCGGGTCGACATCGATGGCGACCCGGACGTTGCCCCGCACCTTCGGGCCCCGGGCGATCCAGGCGCGCAGGTAGGCCTGGAGATCGACGTTGCGCTCGGTCTTCACGAGCAGCCGGAACCGGTAGCGGCCGCGCACCAGGGCGAGGGGCGCCTCGGCGGGGCCCAGGACCATCACGCCCTCCGGCGGCTCGGCGGCCCGGGCGAGCGCCTGCCCGTGCGCCTCCGCGACCTCGCGCTCGCTCGCCGAGACGATCAGGGCCGCGAGCCGCCCGAACGGCGGCAGGCCGGCGGCCTCGCGGGCCTGGATCTCCTCCGCGTAGAAGCGCTCGGCGTCGCCCGAGAGGAGCGCCGCGATCACCGGGTGGTCCGGCTGGTAGGTCTGGACCAGGGCGCGCCCGGGCTTCTCGCCGCGTCCGGCGCGCCCGGTGACCTGCTGGAGCAACTGGAAGGTGCGCTCCGCCGCCCGCGGGTCGCCCGAGGTCAGGCCGATATCGGCGTCGAGGACGCCGACCAGCGTCAGGAACGGGAAGTTGTGGCCCTTGGCCACGAGTTGCGTGCCGATCACGACGTCGCACGCGCCGGCCGCCACCGCCTCGAGTTCCTGGCGCAGACGCTCGGCGCCGCCGGGAAAATCGCTCGACAGGACGACGATGCGCCGGTCCGGGAACATCTCGGCCGCCTCCTCGGCGATCCGCTCGACGCCGGGCCCGCAGGCGGTGAGATTGTCGAAGGTCCCGCACTCGGTGCAGGCCTCCGGCCGGCGCTCCGCGTAGCCGCACTGGTGGCAGACCAGCGCCCGGCGGAACCGGTGCTCCACGAGCCAGGTCGAGCAGTTCTTGCACTGGTAGCGGTGGCCGCAGGCGCGGCAGAGGGTCAGCGGCGCGTAGCCCCGGCGGTTGAGGAACAGCAGCGCCTGCTCGCCGCGCCCCAGGGTGCTCTTCACCGCGTTGACCAGCGGCGGGCTGAGGAAGCGGCCGCGCTCGGGCTGGTCGAGGCGCATGTCGATCGCGGCGATGTCGGGCAGGCGCCGGCCGCCGAAGCGCTCGGGGAGCAGGACGTGCCGGTAGCGCCCCCGCGCGGCGTTGACGCGGGTCTCGATCGCGGGCGTCGCCGAGGTCAGGACGACCGGGCAGCCCTCGAGGCGCCCGCGCACCACCGCCATGTCGCGGGCGTGGTAATGGACGCCGTCCTCCTGCTTGTAGGCGGTCTCGTGCTCCTCATCGACCACGATCAGGCCGAGCCGCGCGAAGGGCAGGAACAGGGCGGAGCGCGCGCCGACCACCACGAGCGCCTCGCCGTCGGCCACGGCGGCGCGCAGGCGCTCGCGCCGCTTGCCGCCGATCCCGGAATGCCACGCCGCCGGCCGGACCCCGAACCGGGCGGCGAACCGGTCGAGGAACTGCGCCGTCAGGGCGATCTCGGGCATCAGGATCAGGGCCTGCCGCCCGGCCCGGACGCAGGCCGCCACCGCCTCGAAATAGACCTCGGTCTTGCCCGAGCCCGTGACGCCCTCCAGCAGGACCGGGCGGAGATCGTCGGATTCCCGCGGCTGCGGCCGGTCCCACGGGAAGGGGGCGACGAGGGCCGCCACCGCCTCGGCCTGCGCGGGCGAGAGCGGCGCCCGCGGGAAGTCCGGGTCGGGCCGCGGCGCGACCGGCTCCGGCTCGACCGCCACGGTCTCGAGGACGCCGTCGTCGATCAGCCCGTCGACCACCGAGAGCGAGACGCCGGCCTCCTTGGCGAGCGCGCTCTTGCCGCGCAGGGCGCCGTCGGCCGCCGCGGCGAGCACCTTGGTGCGGGCCGGGGTCGGCCGGGACGGGGGCCTGTCGGTGAGGCGCACGGCGACGCGGGCGGTCTCGCCGGCGGCCGCCTCGTCGGGCAGCCGCAGGACCATGGCCAGCGCCGAGCCCTTCGGCGCCAGCGTGTACCGGGCGATCCAGTCGACGAGGCTGCGCAGCGGCTCCGACAGGGGCGGGTAGGGGAGGCGGCCGGTCACGGGCCGCAGGTTCGAGCCGCCGGGCGTCTCGGCGACGCCCCAGACCACCCCGACGATCTCGCGCGGGCCGAGGGGCACCTGCACCACGTCGCCCGGGGCGAGGTCGAGCCCGGCCGGCGCCACGTAGCTGTAGGGCGTATCGAGGGCGAGCGGGATCAGGATCTCGGCGACGGCGGGCATGCGGGGCTTTTCGGGCGGGTCCGTTCCGGGTCCGTACCATAGGCGCGGGAAAAGAACCCGCCGCTTCAGCGATCCCGCAGCGCCGGCACGAGCGGCAGGGCCGCGAGGCTCAGCGCCGCCATGGCCCAGAAGGCCGAAGCGCCGAACGCCCCGTAGAGCGCCCCGGAGGCCAGGGTCGTGGCCACCCCCGACAGGCCGAGGCCCAGCGTCCCGTAGAGCGCCAGCGCGGTCGTCCGGAGATCGGCCGGCGTCGACGCCTCGATGAGTCCCAGGCAGGCGAGGTGCAGGAGGGCGAAGCTCAGCCCGTGCAGGGACTCGGCGGCGGCGAGCCAGGGAAGCGCGGTCGTGGATGCCAGCACCGCCCAGCGCAGCCCCCCCGCGCAGGCCGCAACCGCGATGCCGGTCGCCGGGCCGATCCGCGCCAGCAGGGGCGGTCCGACCAGCAGGAAGACCAGGACCTCGGCGGCCACCGAGACCGACCAGAGCAGGCCGGCGGTGGTCGCCGCGATCCCGGCGGACCGCCACAGGATCATGGCGAAGCCGTCGTGCATCGCGTGCGCGCCGATCACCAGGGCGGCGACCAGCACCGTGCGGCGGAAGCGCGGCAGGGCGACCAAGGCGGCGAAGCCGTGCCACGGCGCCCCGGCCCGCGCCGCGCCGCCAGGGCCGGCGGGCAGGGCCAGGGCGGCCGCGCCGGCGGCCAGGAACAGGCCGCCGCTCGCCACGAGGGCGGCGGCGAGGCCGTAGAGGCCGATCAGCCAGCCGGCCGCGGCGGTGCCGACGATGAACGCGGCCGAGCCCGCGCCGCGGACCCAGCCGTACTGGAACGCCGCGCCGCCGCGCGCGGCGGCCAGGGCCAGCGCGTCGGCGAGGGGCGCCGGGGCCGCGGTGCCCGCTGCGTAGAGGAGCGCCGGCCCGATCAGCTGCGCCAGCCCGGTGCCCGGCAGGTGCGCCAGGGCGCTGAGCCCGGCCAGCGCGAGGCTCGCCGCCAGGACGGATCGGCCGGCCCGGTGGCGGTCGGCGAAGGCGCCGGCCAGGGGGCCGACCGCGAGACGCAGGGCGCCCGCGGCGGCGAGGAGGAGGCCGATCTCGCCGGGCGTCAGGCCGCGCGCGGCGAGGAAGCCCGGCAGGACCGGCGACAGCACCCCGTAGGCGCCGTAGAGCGCCGCGTAGAGGACGAGGAATCGGGCGAGCCCGCCCCACCGTCCCGCCCCTGTCGCCCGCCGCTCCATCGGCGGAGCGTAGCACCGGCGGGCGTCCCGGTGTCAGGTCCGCGCCGGGCTTTCGTCAGCAGGGTCGGCGGACGGCGTAGCGGTAGCGCCGCCCCTGCGCGTCGAGCAGCTCGCTGTCCGGCCCTTCCTGCCACACGACCTCGTCCTCGGGACGGGCCGCGTCGGTCAGGGTCGCCCCGCGGACGATGTCGAGGCTGAGGCCGAACCCGTAATTGGTCGCGGTCGCGTCGGTGATCGCGGCCGAGATGTCGGCCTCGTCGGGCAGGCAGGCGAACAGGACGCCGTCGGCGATGGCGAGGGTGTAGGTTTGCACGGATGGCCTCCAGGAGGCTCGAGGAGCGTGGACCGGCTGCGAGGGGCCGAACCTAGGCATCGCGGCCCGGATGTGAACCCTCTCCACCGAGATGCTGCATTGCACCATTTCGTGAGCACGAGCTCCGCGCGAGCCCGCGCCGCCGCGCCTCAGCGACCCAGATGATCGTCGAAGAAGTGCGCCATTTCTCCGAAGACTTCCCTGGTTTCGGGCGCGTCCGGCGTGAACAGGTACTGCGCGTGGGACATGCCCTCGAACACCTGCAGCGACGCCTCGATCCCGGCGGCGCGCAGCTTCCGGTGGGTGCGCACCGTGTTCGACAGGAACAGGTCGCGGGTGCCGGTGACCAGGATCGCGGGCGGGAGGCCGGCGAAGTCGCCGTAGATCGGCGAGAGCTGCGGGTCCTTCAGGTCGCGGCCGGCGGCGTAGAGCTTGGCGGCCGGCGTCAGGTAGCCGGAATAGCTGACGAGCACGTTGTCGAGCCACTCGTTGGTCCGGTAGCTGTCGCCGGTCTCGGTCATGTCCGACCAGGGCGTTCCGAGACCGATCGCCGCGGGCAGCGCCAGCCCCTCGGCCTTGGCGCGGAGCATCAGGGCCAGGGTCATCCCGCCGCCCGTTGAGGTGCCGAACACCGCCATGTTCCGCGGCTTCTGCATGGACAGCATGGCCCGCCACACGGCGGTCGCGTCGTCCATGGCGGCCGGGTAGGGCGCGTCCGGCGGCATGCGGTAATCCACCGAGATCACCTTGTAGCCGCCGAGGCCGGCCATCAGGATCGCCTCCAGCGTTCCGGCCTCGCCGGGATTGTAGACGTAGCCGCCCCCGTGGATGTGCAGGAGGAGCCGGTCGCGGTTGGCCTCGGGGATCTGCCGGGGCTGGATCACGAAGGCCTTCACGCCGCCGATCACCGCGGCCTCGCTGGTGACGCCCAGCTTCTCGCGGAGCGCCGGCAGGGTGGCGGCTCCGGCGGCAGCGAGCTTGTAGACCAGCGCCTTCCAGGCCGCGGCGTCCGGCGGGTTCGCGTTCCAGGCCGGCACCCGGTAGGGCGCCGCCACCGCGGTGCGGAATTGCGGGCTCGTCGTGTCGGGGACCGGCACGACCTTGGCCGGCACCGTCCGCGGCCCCGGGGCGGCGTTGGCCGCGCCCATCTCGGCCTCCAACTGCGCGAAGCGCGGCACGGCCCGCTCCGCGGGCGCGGCCTGCCCGAGGGCGGCCTGGGTGCCGCAGGCGATCATCAGCAGCGCGGACAGGCTCAGGCGCATCTCGATTCCTCCCGCGGCAGCCCGTTCCGCGACCCGTCTCGGCGGGTGCCGGCCGCGCTCGGCCGATACTTATCGGAGCGGGCGGCCCGCGACAGCCGCCCGGGTGACGATCGCGGCCGCGCGATCACGCACCGAGCCGCGGGAGCGCGGCCGGCGTCTCCGGCTCGACCACCAGGGTCGCCGGCACGGCGCCGTCGCCGGCGAGGGCCTCGGCGATCGCCTCCGGCCCGATCGGGTCCTCGGCCGCGCCGGCGACGCCCGACGGTTCCGGCGTGATCCGGGCGGTCTCCCGGCGCGGCCCGGTCTCGGCCGCCGCCGCGTGCTCGTCGGCGACGCCGGTCACCGCCCCGGGCGCGATCAGCCCGATGGCGGCCGCGTGCTCGGCCATGGCGACGCTGTCGGCGGCGAGCACGAGGCTCGATCCGGCCCGCGCGACGGCGCCGGCGAGCCGGACGATCTCCTCCACCCGCGCGGAGCCGCGGGACACGTTGCGGATGTAGACCGCCAGCACCCGCCCGGGATTCTCCTCGACGATCTGCGCGTAGACCTCCGGGTCGTGCTGGCCGCTGTCGCCGATCAGCACGAAGGGCAGGTCGCGGTAGAGGGCGAGCATGTGGCGGATCAGCGCGTGCTTGTGGTCGGTGGCCCGGCGCGGCAGCGGGTGGGTCCAGGAGAGGCCCCATTCCCGCAGGAACAGCACCGGGCCCGCCGGGATGCCGTGGCGCTGGAAGAACTCCGAGAGCATCTCGTAGAGACCCCAGGGCGCGCGGGACACGTAGAGCATCGGGTTGCCCTCGTCGCCGCCGGCGCCCGCGTGGAGGGCGCGGTAGAGGGCGGCGACGCCCGGGAAGGCGACCCGGCTCTCGGCATCCTCCACGAACAGGCGCCAGAGCATCTTGAGCTTGTTGGCGACGCCGGTGCGCATGACCGTGTCGTCGATGTCGCTGACCACGACGCAGCGGCAGCGGTCGGGCGGGATGAACACCGCGCCCTCGGCGGGGATCGGCGGATCGGCCTCGAGGCGGAGTTCGACCGCGTGCCAGTCACCCGTCTCGGCCGGAGGCGAGCGCGGGTGCAGGTGAACGCGGAAATAGCCGTCCCGGTCGGTCTCGACCCGGACGGCATCGTCGCCGAACCGGGCGGTGACGGCCGCACCGGCGATCGTCCGCCGGGCGATGCGGCGGCGCAGGTCGCGCCACTGCGCCCGCAGCGATTCGGGATCCTCGCCGGGTATCCCCGGCGACTGCCGGAAGACCCGGCCGATCAGGAACACCTCGTCCCGTGACCCGTAGCCGCGGTAGGGCTCGACCACGAGCCCGCCGCGGCCCTTGCCGCCATGGCCCTGCGCGCGGCGGACCGGCCGCGTGAGGACCCGCAGCGCCTTCGTGGCGCCCCTGCGCGCGCGCGAGGCCATGGCGACCGGCCCCCGTCCGGGCGCTCAGGCCTGCGGCAGTTCGGGGCTGAGCCCCATCGCGTCGAGGCCTTCCTCCAGGAGGTCGCCGGCGTCGGGAGAGCCCAGCAGTTCCCGCGCGGCGCCCTCGCCGGCGGCCTCGCGCTCGCGGGCGAAGCGGACAGCCTCGCTCCACTCCTCCGGCTCCATGTCGCCGCGCCCGACGTAGAGGAGGGCGAGGAGCTCGGCCCGGGAATCGTCGTCGAGCCCGGCGATCAGGCCGCGGACCTCGGACTCGGTGGCGTCGTCGGTGCCGGAGACCAGGACGTCGGTGGCGCCGTCGTCGATCGGGTTCGAACCCGAATCCGGGTCGGTGTTGCCCTCCTTCACCTCGATGGCGCGCAGCCGCGTGACGATGTCGGTGACGGTTTCGACGGCGATGTCCATGCGCTGATCTCCGGGCGCTGAAAGGGTCGGGCCAGCGGGGCCCTCAAGCCGCGACAACGGGCGAGCGGGCGCCGGGTTCGCCCCGTCCCCATCGAAGGGGGCTTGCGTGGTCCGCGCCACTTTCCGGCTCAGCGACCGTGAGTTAGAGGCTGCGAGACTGTTCCGACATCCGGATCGACATCGGCGATAGACGTGATTTCTACAAAGACTGCCACGACATCGCCTGCCGATACCGTCATTCCCCCCGCACGCGACGCCGCGTCCCGGCGCTCGGGCCGGCGATCCGGCAGGCGTCTCGCGGCGCTCTCGGCGCTCTCGGCGCTGGCCGGATCCGCGCTGATCGGGACGCGCCCCGCCGAGGCCCGGCCCGCGGGCTACGAGGGCAGCGCCCCGAGCTGCTTCCTGACCGGGGGCGGCGCGCTGGAGATCTGCCGCGAGGGCTCGGAGGCCGAGGGCGTCCTCATCGCGCCGGCGCCCTGCGCCTTCGTGCGCGGCGTGCAGATCCTGCGGCTCGCCCGCTCCGAGGCGCCCGGCCCGCTCCAGGCCGTGTTCCAGGGCCAGACACCGGTGGCGTCTCGCCGGGACGAGCCGTGCCCGGAGCGGCGCGCCACCGACAGCCGCGACGGCGGCGCCCTGCGCACCGGCCGCACCTTCGAGGCCCTGGTCACGACGCTGCCGCCCTCGGCCGACCGGTTCTGGGTCGACCTGCCGGAGGAGCGCGCGCGGACGCGCGGCTGGTCCGAGCCGACGCCGTCCGCGGAGGGCATCGGCCCGCGCGACCCCATCGCCGTGACGGGCCGGACCTGGGCCGGCGAGGCCTACAGCTACGTCTTCCTGCTCGGGCAGGAGCGCGTGGGCGTCACCGGCGGCGACGCGGCCGAGCCCGAGCGCCGCGGCCGGCGTCGGCGCCGGCGGGTGGAACCGGACGCGCCGGCGACGGGCCCGGCCGACGTCCGGCGCCGCGTCCAGATCGAGGCGCGCACCCTCGACTTCCAGACCTTCGAGATCCGGACCCGCACCGCCGACGGCTACGGGCTGGCCTGGACGCCGTTCGAGGCCGGCGCCGGCCGCGGCCGGCGCGCCG
The DNA here is from genome assembly GCF_053345625.1 of Methylobacterium sp. D53M. Classification (NCBI taxonomy): domain Bacteria; kingdom Pseudomonadati; phylum Pseudomonadota; class Alphaproteobacteria; order Hyphomicrobiales; family Methylobacteriaceae; genus Methylobacterium; species Methylobacterium sp. D53M. The sequence goes on along the minus strand of NZ_JBKFAL010000032.1, from coordinate 9,604 downwards.
ACCCGCCCGTCCCCGCCGCGGTGGTCGACGAGGCGGGCAAGCCGGTCACGTCGGCCTGCACGGCGCCGGCCTTCGAGACTCACGGACTCGCCGGCTCGATCAGCGTCGTCGACCGCACCTATCACTACGTCTACACCGACGTGCTGCCCGAGGATTGCGGCCTCGCCCCCGAGAAGCGCCGCACCGGGCTGTTCCTGCGCACCGCGCAGGACCTGTCGGGGCCGAAGGTCTGGTCGACGGCGCGCAAGCTCGCCGGGCCGCTGCCGCCCGGGACCCTCGTGCGGGTGGCCCGCGCCAAGGGCATGCCGCGCTGGGCGGTCTCCTACACGTGCCAGCGGCCCGCCAACGCCCCGGGCGGTCCGGTGGCGGATATCTGCCTGCAATACACGGCCGACATGAACCTCGACGGGATCGGCGCCCTCAAGCTCTACGCCGATCCGGTGGAGGCGGGCCGCTCCGCCGCCTATCTCGGGCTGCGCTCGGGGGGCGACGGCAGCGGCCGGTACGACCGCAGCGCGCATTTCTGGATGACCGACGCGGAGGGCAACCTCGACACGCCGGCGATCTACCCGAACAAGGCGGGCTTCCTGACCTGGCTCGACCGGCTCGCCCCGACCGCCTCCGGGCGCGACGCGTCGAGCCTGTACGGGCGGCCCGTCTACTGGGGGACGTGGACGGTGCGCCCGATCGGCGCGCAATAAGTCGCAGGAGGCGCTATATGGGCGGCCGACAAGCCGCGCGAGGCGTGCCTGACGGACCCGATGGAAACCCATATCGACCTGTGGTTCGCCGCGAGCATCGTGGCGATCTCGCTGCTGCTCTCGGCCTTCTTCGCGGGCGCGGAGACGGCCTTCACGGCCGCCTCGCGAGCCCGGATGCACGCCCTGGAGCAGGCGGGCGACCCGCGCGCCGCGATCGTCAACCGCATCCTGGCGATCCGCGAGCGCTTCATCGGCGCGATGCTGATCGGCTACAACATCGTGGCGATCGGCGCCTCGGCCTTCACCACCAGCGTGCTCACGGCGCTGTTCGGCAAGAGCGGCGTCATCTACGCGACGGTCGGCATGTCGGTGCTGGTCATCGTCTTCGCCGAGGTGCTGCCGAAGACGCTGGCGATCTCCAAACCCGACAAGGCCGCCCTGCTCACCGCCCGCCCGGTGGCCTTCGCGGTGGCGCTGATGGGCCCGCTGGCCATCGCCATCGAGCACGTCGTGCGGGTGATGCTGAAACCGTTCGGCGTCACCATCGGCGAGCACCAGTCGATCCTCACCGCCGCCGAGGAGCTGCGCGGGCAGGTGGCGCTGATGCACCGGGAGGGCGGCGTCGCCAAGGCCGAGCGCGACATGCTGGGCGGCCTCCTCGACCTGTCGGACCTGTCGGTCTCCGACGTGATGGTCCACCGCACGAAGATGCGGGCGATCGACGCCGACCAGCCCTCCGAGGACATCGTCCGGGCGGTGCTGGCCTCGCCCTACACCCGCATGCCGCTGTGGCGCGGCACGCCCGAGAACATCGTGGGCGTCCTCCACGCCAAGGACCTGCTGCGGGCGCTCGACGCCGCGGGCGGCGACGCCTCCGGCCTCAAGGTCGAGGCGCTGGCCCTGGAGACGTGGTTCGTGCCGGGCACGACGTCGCTGCGCGCCCAGCTCAAGGCCTTCCTGACCAAGAAGACCCACTTCGCCCTGGTGGTCGACGAGTACGGCGAGGTGATGGGGCTCGTGACCCTGGAGGACATCCTGGAGGAGATCGTCGGCGACATCGCCGACGAGCACGACGTCACCGTCTCGGGCGTGCGCCCGCAGGGGGACGGGTCGGTGAACGTGGACGGCGGCGTGCCGATCCGCGACCTGAACCGGGCCATGGACTGGGACCTGCCCGACGAGGAGGCGACCACCATCGCCGGCCTCGTCATCCACGAGGCGCGGACCATCCCGGACCAGGGCACCGCCTTCAACTTCCACGGCTTCCGCTTCCAGGTGCTGCGGAAGGCCAAGAACCGGATCACCACGCTCCGCATCACGCCGCTGACCGCGGCGGGGCTCCAGGCGGCCGCGCTGCCGGACGCGCCGCGCGACGCGGTGTGACGGCGGCAGGCGACCGCCGCGGCCGGGGTCCGCGCCCGCGCCGCGACGCGCGCGGGGCGGTCCTCAGCCCGGCATCGCCTCCAGCCCCTCGGCGCGGATCCAGTCGCGGGTCCGGTCCAGGGCCCGCCCGAGCCGGTCGAACAGGGCGTCGATCTCGCCCGGCGCGATGATCAACGGCGGGCAGACGGCGACGCGGTCCCCGGCAAGCGCCCGCACGATCAGCCCCTCGCCCTGCGCGAAGGCGACGCAGCGGGCGGCCACGCCCTTCTTCGGGTCGTACTGCCGCTTGCTGGCCTTGTCGGCGACGATCTCCAGACCGCCGATCAGCCCGAGGCCGCCGGCCTCGCCCACGATGTCGTGCCCGGCGAGCGCCGCCAGGCGGCGCTGGAACTGCGGCGCCTTCTCGGCCGCGCCCTCGATCACCCGGTCGCGGCGGTAGATCTCGATCGCCTTCAGGGCCACCGCGGCGGCCACCGGGTGCCCGGAATAGGTGGTGCCGTGGCCGAAGGTGCCGATCTTCTCGCTCTGGCCGATCAGCACCTCGTAGAGCGGTTCGTCGATGCTCACGCCGCCGAGCGGCATGTAGGCCGAGGTCAGGGCCTTGGCGAAGGAGATCGAATCGGGCCGGGCCCCCAGCGCCTCGCTGCCGAACCACGTGCCGAGCCGGCCGAAGCCGCAGATCACCTCGTCGGCGATGAAGCGGACGTCGTACTTGGCCAGCACCGCCTGGATCGCCGCGAAGTACCCCCGCGGCGGCACGATCGCGCCGCCCGCGCCCATCACCGGCTCGGCGATGAAGGCCGCGACCGTCTCCGGCCCCTCGCGCAGGATCGTCTCCTCCAGCTCGGCGGCGAGGCGCGCCGCGTAGGCCTCCTCGGTCTCGCCCGGCTCGGCGCCCCGGTAGTGGTGCGCGGGCGAGACGTGCAGGAAGCCCGGCAGCGGCAGGTCCCAGTCGGCGTGGTTCGCGGCGAGCCCGGTCATCGAGGCGCTCGCGACCGTGACGCCGTGGTAGCCCTTCTGGCGGGCGATGATCTTCTTCTTCTGCGGCCGCCCCAGGGCGTTGTTGTAGTACCAGGTCAGCTTGACCTGCGTGTCGTTGGCCTCCGACCCCGAGGAGGTGAAGAAGATCTTCGAGGTCGGGATCGGCATCAGCTCCTTCAGCGTCTCGGCGAGCTCGATGCCCGGATCGTGGCTGCGGCCGGAGAACAGGTGCGTGAAGGGCATGCGCGCCATCTGCGCCCGGGCCGCCTCCACGAGCTCCGCGTTGGAGTAGCCCAGCGCCGTGCACCACAGGCCGGACATGCCCTCGATGTAGGAGCGCCCCTCGGTGTCGTAGACGTGCACGCCCTCGCCCCGTTCCAGCACCAGCGGGCCGGTCTGTCGGTGCGTCGACAGGTTCGTGTAGGGATGGAGGAGGGTTTCGACGTCGCGGGTCGCGAGGTTCGAGAGCATGGTTCGCAAGGTCCTCGTGCGCGGGTGACCGCCGCCACACTACCGACCCGATGCCCCGTCAGGTAGCCCGGAGGATCCGCGTCCGGCCGTTGCCGGACGCATGCCGCCAGCGCTACTCCAGCACCGCCCCTCGCCGCGCCCGACCGATGCTCAACCCGGAAGCCTACGTCGCCCAACCCGCCCCCGGCCGCGCCTGCGGCGCCTGCACGCTCTGCTGCAAGGTCTACGACGTGCCCGCGGTCGAGAGCGTCGCGGGCCAGTGGTGCCGCCATACGAAGGCCGGCCAGGGCTGCGCCATTCACGCCACCCGCCCGGACCATTGCCGGGCCTTCCACTGCCTCTGGATGACGGAGGGATGGCTCGGCCCGGAATGGAAGCCGGACCGCGCCAAGATGGTGCTGAGCCTCGATCCGCTCACCCGCAACATGAACGTGCAGGTCGATCCCGGACAGGCGAACGCGTGGCGGCGCGAGCCCTATTACGGGCAGCTCAGGCGCTGGGCCGTGGCCTCGGTGCCCATGCGCCGGCACGTGCTGGTCCACGTCAACAAGAGCACCACCGTCATCCTGCCGGACCGCGACGTCAGCCTCGGGATCGTCGGCGCCGACGAGCGCATCGTCACCACCGACCGGATGACGCCCCAGGGCCCGAGCTTCGACGTCCGGAAAGTGCCGGCCTGAACCGGGCGACCGGCCGGACCCGGGGCCGGCTCAGCGCTCAGTGCCGGAATGCCGCCGCATGACCGGGGATTCGACCACCAGGAACGTCATCTGGAACAGGATCAGCCCCGTCTGGTCAGTCACCTCGATCCGCCAATCCTCGCCGAGGGCGATGCGCTGGGCGTCCTGCTTCAGGATGTCGCCGGCGCGCCGGACGGCTTCGAGCCGGGCGGATTGCCAGTCCGGCAGCTCCGTTCCCGCGCCGTCCAGGATCGTGGATCCGTCGTGTATGTTGAAGTGATAGCGCGGCATCCACACGTCCCGGTCGGGTCCAGGCGGGGGATGCGAGTACCCCTCACTCGCGGCCGTGCCGAGTCTCGTCGCCGCGATTGACGGACTCGTTACGCCACGCGCGCCGGCTCGGCCATATACGGGGTTAGAGTCGCGGCCGGGATCGCCGGGCCGCGCCGCGGGCCGACGCCATGTCGCGACGCGCGAGCCTTGCGGATCCGGCCGGTTTGCCCGAGTGATCGGCCATGACGACCGTTCACGATTTCAGCGTCTCCGCGGCCGACGGAACGCCGTACCCGCTCGCGCAGCACCGCGGTCAGGTGCTGCTCATCGTGAACACGGCCTCCCGCTGCGGTTTCACCCCGCAATACGAGGGGCTCGAGGCGCTCTGGCGCCGGCACCGGGATGCGGGCCTGACGATCCTGGGATTCCCCTGCAACCAGTTCGGCGCGCAGGAGCCGGGCGACGCCGCCGAGATCGCGAGCTTCTGCGCGCTGCGCTACGACGTGAGCTTCCCGGTGCTCGCCAAGGTCGCGGTGAACGGGTCGGGCGCCGATCCGCTCTACGCCCATCTCACCCGGGCCCGGACCGGGCTGTTCGGCACGCGGGCGGTCAAGTGGAACTTCACCAAGTTCCTGGTCGGACGCGACGGCCGGGTCGTCGCCCGGTTCGCACCCGGGACGAAGCCCGCGGCCCTGGAGGCGAAGATCCAGGCTGCCCTGGCCGAGCCCGCCTGAGCCGCGCCCGCGTCAGACCGCGTCGAGATCCGCGGCCTCGGCGGAGACCGCGCGGCGCGCGTCGATCCGTTCGCGCACGCGCAGCACCGTCCGCAGGGGCGCGATCGGGAACGGGCGCACCGACTCGCGCAGGATCCCCGTCAGGAACCGGATCTCGGCAATCTTGCGCAAGGTGAGGGCGGGTGCGCCGGCGCCCTGTGCTCGGCGCTCGAGGTCCGAGAGGGCGTCGAACAGCGCGTAGCGCCCGTCGAGATCCCGGGAAGACTGTTTCGACGCGATCAGATTGGCCAGTTCGCCTTCAAAACTGCAACAGACAGGCTGATCGGAACGCATCGTCGACTCGAACACAATGTGCGTCGAACCCTAAAACAGTGTTCGCGCTTTGTCAGCCGCCGACGCGGGGCGGGCGCCGCGAATGCGGGATTGTTGCGCAATTGCATCTGCGCGACCGCACCGGACCGCGGCCCGGACTCAGCCGCCGGCCGCGACGAACGCGGCGGCCGCCTCGAACTCCGTCCGGCGCGCCTCGAGGCGGGCCTCCGCCTCGGCGTCGTGCCCCCAGACGGCGGCCTGATAGGTCTCGTCCACGTGGGCCGCGGCCCAGGCCTCGGCCGGTGTCAGCCGGCCCTCGAGAACAGCCAGGGCGATCAGCAGGGAGCCGGTCAGCGTGGTCAGGGTGTGCAGGCCCGCCAGCCGGAACGGGTCGGTCACCGCGTTCACCGCAGCGGAGAGCGCCTGGATCGTGTCGGCCGGCTGCGCGACGTGCATGACGCCCTCGCTCAGGATCACCCGCGCGCCGAACGCGTCCCGTGCCCAGGCGAGGATCGGATCCCAGGCCTCCGCCTGGGCCGCCACGAGGCGCTCCGGATCCCCGGCGCGGTAGGCCACGAGATCGGTGCCCGCGTAGGCGCAGAGATCCGCCGCGACCTCGGCGAGGCGGGGCGTGACGCCGTCGATCGCCGTGTTGGCCAACCGGGTCAGGGGCATCCGCGCGGGGTCGATCGCCGTGTCCTGGGCCTGCCACTCCGCCGCGACGCGCTCGGCCAGGGTCCGGCTGGGGAGACGCAGCGGGTTGCGGGCCGGCGTGTTGGCCGGACGTCCGTCCAGGGTCAGCCGGAACCCGTCGTCATCCTCGGAGAAGCCGGCTTCCTTGTAGAAGCGGTGGGGCAGGGCCGGCTTGGCGTGGCCGCGGGCGGCCCGGACCGGATCGGGCCTGTCACCGTCGCTCGGTTGCCCGAGCCAGTCTGTCGTCTGATCGCTCATGGAGGCGAGATAGGCGCTTCCGGCCCCGCGCGCGAGCCTCCCGCGATCAGGAGCCGGTCGCGAGCCCCTCGAGGAGCAGCGTCTCCAGCGCGGCGGCACTGGGGACCACCGTCACGGCCCCGGCCCCGTAGAGCGCGTCCGGCGGATGGTAGCCCCAGGCGACCCCGACGGCCGTCGCACCGGCCGCCACGCCCATGGCGATGTCGAAGGTGGTGTCGCCGACCATCACGGTGGCCTCGGGCTCGCAGCCGGCCTCGCGGATCGCCTGCTGCAGCATGGTCGGATCCGGCTTCGACGGCGCGTCGTCGGCGCTCTGGGTCGTGGCGAACCAGTCCGCCCAGCCGTAATGCGCGATCAGCCGGTCGACACCGCGCCGCGACTTCCCGGTGGCGAGGCCGATCAGCACGTCGGAGCGCCCGTGCAGCCGGGTCAGCAGGTCGGCCATGCCGGGGAACAGGGGTTCCTCGTGGACGGGGTCGAGCCGCAGGCGGTTGTAGGCCTGCTTGTAGCTTTCCGAGAGTTCCGCGACCGGGCCGTCCTCGCCGACGAGGCGCCGGAAGGCCTGCGGCAGCGACAGGCCGACCACCGACAGGGCCTCCCGCCGTCCGGGCGCCGGCAGGCCGTTCTCCGCGAACGCCACCTCCTGGGCCGCCACGATCAGGTGCTGGCTGTCGACGAGGGTGCCGTCGACGTCGAAGACGACGAGCCTCATCGCGACCGACGCGCCGGAAGTCGCCCCGACGGCGCGGGTGAAAGGAGGCGGGTCCCCGTCACGGCTTCCGGCCCGGCTGGGCCGGCGCGGCCGCGGCGGGCTGGCCGCCGGGGATCCGGGTCCGCTCGTAGCCGAGCCGGCACCGGATCAGGAAGCGCCGGCGCTTGCCGCCGCGCAATCCGCGCTGATGCGAGGCGCGGTTGCAGGCCGCGTAGGAGCGCCGCCGGCGCTCCGCGCGGGCACTGTTGGCGGTGCGCGGGGCGGCCTGCGCGGGCGCCGCGCCCGGGGCGGGCACCGGGGCCGGATGCGGGGCCGCCGTCTCGGGGGGGTGGGTGCCGTTCGCCGTCGGCGCCGCCCTGGTCGTCTCGCCCGGCGCGGCATGCGCGATCGGCCCGGTGAGGCACAGGGCGGCGAGGCAGGCCAGCATCGCGAGCTTCATGTGTCAGGGTCTCGAACCGCCGGGAACAGGCCCCGCGGCGGATCGGCGGGGCGCGGGGCAGCATATGAGGCGGCGCGGCCGGTTGCCAAGGCATGCGCCGCGCGGGACGCTCGGACCGCACCCGACTTTCACCGAAGATGCCGCGGCGCTGACGGGCGCTGGCGTGACGGTTATCGGGGGGACGGGAAGGGTGATCCGGCGATGAACCTCGTGCTGCTGCCCGGCTTCATGACCGACGCCGACCTCTGGTCGGACGTGGTCGCGCGCCTCGGCGAGGTGGGTCCGATCACGCACGGCGACCTCGCGCGGGACGCCGCCATCGCCGACATGGCGCGCCGCGTCGTCGCGGAGGCGCCGCCGCGCTTCGGGCTCGTGGGCTTCTCCATGGGCGGCTACGTCGCCCGCGCGGTCGCCCGGCTCGTGCCGGACCGGGTGGAGGCGCTGGTCCTCGTCGCCACCTCGTCGCGGGCCGACACGCTGGCCCAGGCGCGCCGGAAGGCCGCCGCGGTCGCCCATGTCCGCCAGCAGGGCTACCGGGGCCTCAGCCGTGCGGCGATCCTCCAGTCGGTGCACCCGGACCGCGCCGGCGACGGCGCCCTCCTGAGCCGGATCCGGCAGATGGGCGACCGGCTCGGCGGAGAGGTCTTCCTGCGCCAGGCCGGGCACGCGCGCGAATCCGATGGCGACCGCCTCGGCGCGATCGGCTGCCCGACCCTGGTCGTGGCGGCGGCCCAGGACGCCCTGCGCAGCCTCGACGAGGCGCGGGAGCTCCGCGACGGCATCCCGGGCGCGACGCTGAGGGTGATCGACGGGTCGGGCCACATGCTGCCGCTCGAGGCCCCGGACGCGCTGGCGGACGCGATCGTGCCCTGGCTGCGGGCTCAGGCCTCCGGAGCCTCGACGATCGGGTCGTAGCGGGCGGCGTCGAAGCCCAGGAGGTTCCAGCTCTGCGCCATGTGGGGCGGGAGCGGCGCGCTCACGTCGACCGGCTTGCCGGTCCGCGGGTGCGGGATGACGATCCGCCGGGCGAGCAGGTGGAGGCGGTTCTGGATGCCGCCCGGCAGCTCCCAGTTCTCGACGGAGAAGTATTTCGGGTCACCCACGATCGGGTGGCCGATATGGGCCGCGTGGGCGCGCAGCTGGTGCGTGCGGCCGGTGACCGGCTTGAACGACAGCCAGGACAGCTTCTGGGCCGCCTGATCGACCATCGCGTAGTAGGTCAGCGCGTGGCTCGCGCCCTCGTCGCCGTGCTTGGCGACCCGCATCCGCGCGTCGGCGTCGGTGGGCTCCTCCTTGGCGAGGTAGGTCGAGACGCGTCCCTGCCGGACCCGCGGCACGCCCGCGGTGAGCGCCCAGTAGATCTTCCGCGCCGCCCGGGACCGGAAGCTCTTGGCCAGCGTCGCGGCGGCGAGCCGGGTCTTGGCGATGATCAGGCACCCGGCCGTGTCCTTGTCCAGCCGGTGGACGAGGCGCGGCTTCTGGCCGTCCGGACCCGTGAGGGCGGCGAGCAGGCCGTCCACGTGCCGGACCGTCCCCGAACCGCCCTGGACCGCGAGGCCGAAAGGCTTGTTGAGGATCATCATGTCGGCATCCTCGTAGAGGATCAGCGACCGGATGAAGGCGGCGTCGTCCTGCTCGCGGGCGGCGCTGCGCGGCCGCTCGGTGGGCTGGTCGAGGCGCAGCGGCGGCACGCGCACGCTCATGCCCGGCTCCAGCCGGTCGTTCGGCTTGGCGCGCTTGCCGTCGACCCGCAACTCGCCCTTGCGGACGATGGTCTGCACGCGGGTGAAGGGCAGGAGCGGGAAGCGGGCGGTGAGGAAGCGGTCGATCCGCATCCCGGCCTCGTCCGGCTCGACGGTCAGGGTCTGCACGCCGGAGGCGAGGGTCGCGGAGGCGGCGGCGCGCTGCTCGCGCCGGGTCGGACCGGGCGCGGGGGCAGAGGCGAGGGCCGGGGAGGGGGCCGCCGA
>NZ_JBKFAL010000031.1:0-56606 GCF_053345625.1 Methylobacterium sp. D53M | reverse complement strand
CATCGGGAGGTGATCTACCCCTATGGCGAGCTCGACACGCTAGTGCCGGCCTACGCCACGACCATCCACAAATCGCAAGGGTCGGAATACCCCGCGGTGGTGATCCCGCTGGCCATGCAGCACTGGACGATGCTGGCGCGCAACCTCCTCTACACGGGCGTGACCCGCGGCAAGCGTCTGGTGGTGCTTCTCGGGCAGCGGAAGGCTGTGGGCGTCGCGGTCCGCGGCGGCACGATGAAGCCTCGTTGGACGCAGCTGCAGGAGTGGCTGTCGCAGCGCCCTTGAAGCTCGGACGAGCTCGAACCGCCCGGCTTGGCCGAGGCGGGTCTTTTCATGCTCGATAGCCTCCCCCGAACGGGTGATGTCGCTGCCCCGGACGCGCTGCTATTCCGTCAACGAGACCCCACACCTTCAGCCCCGCCGGCATTGTCGCGCGGGGCTTTCTCATATCCTGCTCCGCTCTTCAGACGCGCTCTAATTGCAGGTCAACTTCCGGCCTTCGGCCATGCCGACCTTGCGGTAGTGTTCCAGACCAGACTTGATCGCCCGACCTATGACCGCTCGGCGCACGTCTGGATTGCAGCGCAGATACTCCTCCTCGTTGAAAGCATAGTCGCCACGCCCGCCCCGCGAGCCTCGGTCATAGTCCCGATCGTAGTCGCGGCGGTCGCGGTCGCCATAGCCCCGATCGCCATAGCCCCGATCTCCGTAGCCTCGGTCGCGGGGACCGTAGTCGCCGCGATCGTAGCCGTAGTCGCGTCCGCCGTATGGCTGTGCGAAGGCCGGAGCGGCTCCGCTGAGTAGCGCCAGGCCAAGGACGGTCGCCGAGATCACCTTCATGTCGTGCTCTCCGTTGTTGCGGGGCGTGAACGCTTTCAAAGGTGGGTGGTTCGATTTGCCTGGGCGGGCGTCGAGTCCTCGCTCCCAGCGTCACTACCGTTGGGGGGCTTGTCTTTCCCTGCTCTTCACCCACTCTCAGTGTCAGGTTTGGCGGGATTCCTCCCTTGTCGGTGCCGAGCCTGAGAAGCCCGCCCGGTCCGCCGGCGCGGGCTTTTTCACGACCGCACGACGGTCAGTTCATCGCCTTGGGCCGATCGCCGACGAAGGGACCGATCCCAGCAGCCTCGACCGTTGCGAGGAAGGCCGCGTGTGCATCCACGTCCGTGGCGAACGTGTCCTGCCACCGCGTACAGCCGGAGAAGTGGATCACCTCCATACGCCACCGATCCTGCGTGCCGGCAAGGCGGTAAATCTCGACCTCAACCTCATGCCCGTCGCGCGTGAAGGGACCTGATAGGGGCGAACTCTCGAAGTCGTAGTCCTCGTCGTCCACCCTACCCGCTCCGTGCCGCCGAGCAGGCCGCCGCCCGGTCTCAACCTGGGACGGATGCGTAGAGGATGCTCACACGATCCGGCAACTGACGCTGGCCATCTAGGCATGCAATCCGCGCTGGAAATTGGCTCCTAAAGGTAAGGTAATCGAAACCCATGCCGCCGCAGAGCGACCCGCATTCTCCCGCCGTTCGGGGTGAAAAGGCTGGGCGGCTTGCGGCGACCGAGATGATCAAGACGCTGAGCCCACAGACCGGGAGCGTTCAGGGCCTCGTGCGCCGGGTTGAGGAGGTCGGTATCATCGTGGCCCAGGAGCACCTAAGAGCCGGCATGCTACCTGCTGAAGTCCGGGCATGGCACATTGGCTTCCAAGCGGGGATGAGCCTCGAACTCGGAGATTACATGCGCCGCTTCTGACAGGTCTCCTGACGGCCGCCCCGTGAGCAGATCGGGGCGGGGCGAACACAACCCGGCAGGGCAGTGGCCGGGATGGCGCTGTCGAAGGCTAGATCGCGTAGGTTGTGACAAGCGACATCATGCGCCCTTCCTCGATTAGCTTCCAAACCGACCTGATCTGCGGGCTGCTACCATCAGGCATTGGCATCGGACCTTCGAAGACGTACTTCGTGACGTAGCCGTTTTTCACTACACGAGCGAAGTTATCCGGCGTCGGATGCTCCAGCAACGCAAATATCAGCGCTCGGGGGCTCCTCAACAGTGAAGCCGCGGGACAGATAAAATTCTGCCTTTTGTCCGCCTTCCTCATGAAGGACATTGAGGAGGTAAAGGCCAATTTTATGATCTGGGATACATGGCGCGGGCCTCGGCCCGGGGGGGCAGAGGCATCCTCAAGCGGCCGTCAGGGCGTCCGCAGTAATGGTCGCGTTTCCGACAACTGGACGCGCAAACTCGACCTCTTAGGCCGCGCCCGCAGCGTAGATCTCCACGATGGTCCCGCGCGATCCGGCGGGCACCGCTAAGCCGTCGTCCGTCAGGAGATCGCGCAGGGTCGAAACCACGCTCAGCTCCGGATAGAGCGGCGAGGGCTCAGGCGCTTTGCGCAGCGTGTGCATCGTCTCGATGGACATGCGCTAAATCTGGCGCATCGGGATTGATTCAGCAACCCAGGGTAGCCCCACGATCGTGAGACGATCGACCAGCAGCGCCGAGTGACCCTCTATTAAGCTCACCCCCATATCGCCGCCAGGATGTCAGACCTCCCGCCCGCCGTCGCCTCCTGGCGCGACCAGATCGAGCGCCTGTCCGAGCACGCATCGCCGTGCCGGTATCTCACCCCGACGCGCTGGGCGGCGATGCGGGCGAACGCGCTGACCTTCCTCGATGAGCGCGGCGCCAAGGCGCACCGGCTCGGCTGGACCGCGGAGCAGCTGTTCGGCGTCCATCCGGAGCACGGATTCCTGCGCGTGGAGTATGCCGGCGCGCTGATGGTCAACGACAGTCCGGTGATCGGCGTCGAGCCGGACCGGATCGTGTTCGACCGGTTCTCCGGCTACCGGACGAAGCCCGGGCAGACCTGGGGGCCGCCGGTCTGGGAGTTTGCGGCTCGGGTAGCGGCGCGGTAGGGCTATTCTACTTCGGCGAGTTCCTCGCCGTCCTTCACGCCCAGCGCAGCTTTCTCCGCGAGCAGCGTCGCTAATGCGGACCGGATGCGATCGCCCTGATCTGCGTAGGGCAGCTCGGCTGCATCGAGCAGCGCGTCGCGATACCGCGTCTGGATCGCCGCAAGCTGCGTTGGTAGGCCGACCTTGCGTGGCGACTTCTCGGCGACCTTCGCCTTGACCGGCTTCTTCTTGGCGGGCGTTTTTCCAGGCATGCCGAGCCAAGCTGGATGCAGGCTGACGGTTCCCTCTCTCCAGAGCTCGGGATCCTAGCCGATCGCTCGTTCTACCCGTCCTGCAGGCTCTCTGCGAAGTCGTCGGGGATCTCGCCCCACTGGCCGAGGATCGTGACGCCCTCCAGTTCGCCGGTCTCGTCGTCGGCCACCACCTTCAGCGCCGCCGCGCCCGGCATCCGCCTGGCCATGTTCTCGGCCTTCTTCACCGCCCCGCTCTCGGTCTGCGCAGGCTCCTGCCGGGCCGGCCGCAGCCGCTTCCGGTGCACCTCGAAGGGCTGCACCACGAACGCCGTCTTCATCGCCATCGTCGTCTTCTCCTCCAAGCGGCCTCGGTAACGCCAAGGCCCGGAACGCATTGGCATTTCCGGATGCCTTCCACAGAGATCCCCCGCTATCCGAACCACCTCCAACCCGGCAACTGAACCGCGATCGCCCCTGCGCTTTGTTCTTTGTCTGTTCTAAAAGGGAATCGGAACGCGATGCACGCTCTCCCGCACGAGCCGCCTGTGGAGTTTCGTCTCACGGAAGCCGAGGCGATCGCGCTCCACTACTACCAGACCGCACATCGCGACGGCTGGGCGGCCCTCGTACAGGCGATTGCTGACGCCCTTGCCGACCTCGACGCCGCGGAACGGCAGGTTGATGACCAGGGCCGCCTGGTCTCCCACGGTTACGCACGCGGTCGCGTCTCCGCAGCCTGAACCTCATGTCAGTACACCGTATCGACGAGCTGCTGGTCCGCAGCCCTGAAGCCGTCCGCGTCCCGCTGATCGGGCAGGCCCTGTGCGCCGGCTTCCCGTCGCCGGCCGACGACTTCCTCGAGGGCGCGCTCGAGCTGCCCCGCTGGCTCGTGCCGAACCCGCCCGCCACCTTCCTGTGGCGGATCAGTGGCTCGTCCATGGAGGGCGCCGGCATCTACGACCGCGACCTCGCCTGCGTCGACCGCAGCCTCAAGGCGGGCCACGGCAGCATCGTCGTCGCGGCGGTCGACGGCCAGATGAGCTGCAAGCGCCTCGTGATCGACGGCAACGTCGCCCGGCTCGCCTTCTGCAATCCGGACCTCCCCGCTTTCGCGGTCGACGAACTCGGCGAGGGCGTGATCTGGGGCGTGGTCCGCTTCTCGATCCGCTGGCACGTCGCGCGCGGTCAGCTCTCGTGAGCACGCCGGAAGCCCGCCGGCGCGACCGGATTGGCGGCGGCCGCGCCGTGGCGCTGATCGACGGCAACAGCTTCTATTGCTCCTGCGAGCGCGTGTTCGACCCGAAGCTCGCCACTGTCCCGGTAATCGTGCTTTCGAACAACGACGGCTGCGCCATCGCCCGGACCAGCGAGGCCAAGGCGCTCGGCATCAAGATGGGCGACCCGTACTTCAAGATCCGCGAGATGTGCCAGGCGCAGGGCGTGCGGGTGTTCTCGTCGAACTACACCCTCTACGGCGACATGTCGGAGCGGACCAACGCGGTCTACCGGCAGTTCAGCCCGCAGGTGGAGATCTACTCCATCGACGAGAGCTTCCTGAACCTCTCGGACGTCGCGCCGGGCTTGCGGGTCGAGCTCGCGCGGGACCTGCGCGCCACCGTGCGGGCCTGGACCGGGATCCCGACCTGCGTCGGCATCGGCCCGACCAAGACGCTGGCCAAGCTCGCCAACCACATCGCCAAGACCGTGCCGGCGCTGGAAGGCGTGTGCGACCTGACGGACCCGGCGGCCCACGCGCACTGGCTGTGCCGGATCGACGTCGGCGAGGTCTGGGGCATCGGCCGGGCGTCGCTCGTCAAGCTCCAGGCGATGGGCGTCGAGAGCGTGGCGGACCTGCGCGACCTCGACCCGCGGCCGGTGCGCAAGGGCCTGACCGTGGTGGGCGAGCGGATCATCTACGAGCTGCGCGGCGCTGCCTGCCTGCCGCTGGAGATGGTGCCGGCGCGGCGGAAGGGCTGCGCGGTGACGCGCTCGTTCTCGAGCCGGATCACCGAGCGGGCGGTGCTGGAGGAAGCGGTGGCGGCGCACGCCACGCGGCTCGGCGAGAAGCTGCGGCGCGAGGGGCTGGGCACCAACCACGTCACGGTCTTCTATCACACGAGCGAGCACGACCGGGGCGAGCCGATGCGCTCGGTCTCGACGACGGTGCAACTGCCGGAGCACTCGTCGGACACGCTGGCGCTGATCAAGGCGGCGCGGCACGGGGTGGCGCGGACGTGGCGCGATCCCGGCGAGCGGCCGTGGCGGTACAGCAAGGCCGGGATCGTGACGAACGACCTCGTGCCGCTCTCGCACAGCCCGCGGGCGCTAATCGGCGCGCTGGACCGGGAGCGCTCGGGCCCGCTGATGGCGGCGATGGACGCGTGCAACGCGCGCTGGGGCCGCAGCGCCGTCGTGCCGGCGAGGGCAGGATTAGTGAACCGGCGCGACTGGACCACGAAGTTCGAGATGCGCACACCGCGCTACACCACGCAGGTCAGCGAACTGCCGATCGCATACGTCTGAAATTTCACCAGATGCTTGCGTGACCTTCGTGGGGGGCAGCCAGTCCTTTTACGAGCAGAAGCCCATCGAAGCAGACGCTTTGCCCAAACCCGCTCAAGAATTGCGCATGGAGAAAGCATTTTGTCGTGCTAAAGAATGTCCCAGTTGGGTGCTTATTTCGCGACGCGCTGATATATGAAATATTTATTCGAAGTAAATTCTATTCGTAAAGAAGCGCCGAAAAACCTGAGAAGGCGAGCGCAATACTCCCCGAGACGAACTTGAGGTTCGGCGCTCGATACTGCGTCTCGCCTTCACCTCCCCCGAACGAGCTAGAAACTGCCGAGCGCATGCGTACATGCCGGGCTTGGAACCCTGCGCCATGTTCTGCGTCTCGTCAGCGCCCTTCAAGGAAGAGCTTATCCGTGGAAGAGCTTAGTGGCTGCTTAGGAAATTCCCCGATGAGGAGACGGGCCGCATCGGTCAGGTGACCCTCATGGGCTCGCTGGCCTCCCAACGGAATTCGGTATTGTCCATCCACATGCGGTGCATGATCACCGCGAGCTTACGAGCCACTGCGATGGCCGCACGCTGAATTCCGCGGCGCTTGGCTATTTGGACTCCCCAGGCTTTGAGCGCCGAACTCCGAGGCATCCTGAGCAGTATAAACGCTGCTTCGACGAGTAGCGTCCGTAGACCTTGATCTCCGGCCTTGCTGATCTTGCCCCTGTGATCGACCTCGCCCGACTGATTCTGCCGTGGTGTTAACCCGAGAGCGGCGCCGATTGATCTTGACTTCTGAAACCGCTCGGGAATGTCGACCGCGCTCTTGAAGCTCAGTGAGATCACCGGCCCAACCCCAGGACAGGTCATCAGCAGGCGGCAGACCGGATCTAGGCGCGTGATCCGCGAAACCTGCTTAGTCAGCTCTGCGAACTGCGCCCGCAAAGCACGCCAGCATGTCAAAACCGGTTCGGTCACATCCCGAAGAAAAGAGTCGCCTGCAATCAGTTCGCGGACGCGCGCCTCCCACTTTGGCCGGCTTACCGAACCAAGCTTGAGACCGAACTGCCGGATTATGCCCCGGACGAACATTTCTAGATCAATCATCTTAATCTGCACCGTTTTTCGGGCAGCCAGCAAGGCTCGCATTCGCTGAGAATGCTCCGACTTGACGTGAACCACGTGCGGCGTCCCGAAGCACATCATCCGCGCAAGGCCGCGAGCATCGTTTCTGTCGTTCTTGTTAATGGTCTCCAACCTGAGGAAGCTTTTTACCTTCCGTGCATCGAGAACAAAGGCCGGCAATCCACCTCTCGCTAGTCCGATATAGAGCCAATGCGCGAGGCTGCCGGTTTCTAATCCAATTCGATGATAGGCTAGCCCAAGATCGCGTAGATAAATGGAAATCGCCTCGGGGTTGGTATCAATTTTCGACTCCGCGACTATATTCATTTCTTCGTCTATTACGCAGATCTGAGTTTCTTTCAGAGCCACGTCCAGACCAACATAGTGACGATTCATTTGCGGCAGCCGTGCTAGTGTGACCTGCCATTAGCAAGACAAAAATAGCAGGTACCGGACGCCGACGGAAGGCGCCGGCACCTCTCATAGAAAAATATTGACTCAGACCTTGGGAAATATAGACTATCGATTTGCCAATCGGTGATACGAGCAAGATAGATCCTGATTGGCGGACATCGTCAACCTTGATCTTTGCGCTATATCACGAGGAGACGCCGGAAATCGTCTCCTGAGTGCGCCGAGCTCTCAGCCAGCGTCTATGAGCTAGAAAACAGGCGCTCTGGGAATGCGTTGATGACCGGCAGAGTGAAGGCATGAGGTGGATGCAGGATGACTGGACAGGGTGGAAACGCGACCTTCTGCTTTCGAGCCGCAAATGTAAGAAAGCGGACGCCCTTAGCCGTATCGCCAACGCATCTGACAAGCACGAACACCAATCATCTACCCGGCGAGAACCGTGGCTTCGTCAAACTCGATAAGGCTTTAGGAGGCTCGCCGCACGTTCCAGAACACAGATAGGTGCTTGACCACATCCTGGAGATCGTCCCGATAGGCAGTTCGGCTGAGATACTGCCCAAGGGGCAGGTAAGGCACCTCCTGCATCGCCAGCGCTTGGATGGCGTGGGCGATCTTCCGGCGGCCTTCCTCGTCCGGCGCCTCGATCCAGGCCCCACGCATCGCCTCGATTTGCGGAAGATCGGGCCAGCCAAAGAAGCCCGTCTGCACGCCGCCGCAGCGCAGCACCTGCTCCACCGCCGGGTTCAGCATGTCGAAGCCGGACCAGTCGGTGCAGAAGATGTTCCAGCCGCCCTGGTCCGGAGGTGCCTTGTTGGCTCGGCGGGTGACCATGCTCCCCCAATCCGAGACGGCGTGCTGCACGTTCATGCCGATGCGCTTGAGCAGGTCGTTCATCACATCGCCCATCGCGGCCAGCCGCGGCAGGTCGCCCGCCGCCAACAGGACGACGCGCTCGCCCTTGTAGCCGGCCGCGATCAGGTCCCGCTTCGAGCGTTCCAGGTCGCGCGGACGTATCAGCGCGTCGAGACCCACATCGGAGGCCATCGCCGTGTCGGGGGCGAACAGGCCGACGCCGGTCCGGATCAGGTTCGGATCCGTGCCGTTGATCGCGGTCATGAAGTCCTCTTGCGAGAGTGCCTCCAGCAGCACGCGGCGGATCGCAGGCTTGTCGAAGGGCGGGTGCAGGTGGTTCATCACCCCGGTGCCCATCGTCCCCAGCCGGCCCGAGAGCGGCGTGACGATCCCGCGGTCGGCTCCCAGTGTCGGAAGCAGGTCGTTGATCGGGTTCTCCCACCAGTCGACCTCGCCGTTCTTGAGCGCGGCTGCAGCCGTGCTGGGGTCGGGCATCGTCGTCCACTCGACCCGGTCGAAATGCACCCGCTTCGGCCCGGCCACTCCAGAGACTTCCCCGTCCGCACGTGGCACGTAGCCCGGGTTGCGGTCGTAGACGACGCGGGCGCCGATGATGCGCTCGCGGGCGTTGAACCGGAACGGGCCGGAACCGACGACCTCGGGGAGCTGCTGCTTGGGATCGAGGACGGCCAGCCGCTCCGGCAGGATCAGCAGTGCCGGGGGCCCGAGCTTCGACAGCGTCTCCAGCATCAGGCCGTAGGGCCGGTTGAGGCGGATGGTGAAGCTGCGGTCGTCGGGGGCGTCCATCGCGTCGGTGCGCGCCAGCAGCAACTGGCCGAGGTTGTCGCGCGGGGCCCACCGCCGGATCGAGGCGACGCAGTCGCGTCCGCGCACCGGCTCGCCGTCGTGGAACCTGAGGTCTTCCCGCAGGCGGAAGGTCCAGCGCTTCCCGTCATCCTCCACCGTGTGGCCCTCGACCATCTGCGGCTGGGGCCTGAGATCGCCGTCGATTGCGAAAAGCTGGTCGAACACCAGCAGCGCGTGGTTGCGCGTGACGTAGGCGCTCGTCGTGAGTGGGTCGAGGATCGTGACATCTGCCTGCGGCACGAAGCGCAGGGTCCGCTGGCGAGCGCTCTGCGCGAGCGCGGGTCGGGCGGCGAGGAACGAGGCGGCGCCTGCCGCGGCGGCGGCCCCCAAAAAGCTTCGACGCAGCATGGCTTGAGGCCTCGACAGATGCGCTGGAAGCGGCCCGCCCTCCTAGCCGAGCGGGCGGCACATCGCGTGGCGCACGCTACCATGCTGAATTGGCTTAGGCTGCACCCCGTGACCTTACGCCGGTTTGAACATCGGCCGCTTTATCTGCTTTGCGAATGCCCGAGCGACGCTCAGGACGCCCGAGAGGGGTCGTTTGCAGCCACGGGTATCGCTTCTCACTGCGCCGCACGCCACCGGGGGACGTTTCGGCGCAACTGTCCGCCGTCAGCACTCCTGAGACAGATCGAGGGTCTTCACGAACGGAGGATGGCTGGTTCATCGTAGCCCCCAGGAGCGAAGATGAAACAGACGTCCGGGCCGGCGCGGAAGCCGGCAGAAGCCGTGATCAAGGACATCCGCCGCGCCACGCGCCGGCAGTTCTCGGCCGAGGAGAAGATCCGCATCGTGCTGGATGGCCTGCGCGGCGAGGACAGCATCGCCGAGCTGTGTCGGCGCGAGGGCATCGCCAGCTCGATGTACTACGGCTGGTCGAAGGAGTTCCTGGAAGCCGGCAAGAAGCGACTGGCCGGCGACACGGCCCGTGCCGCGACCGCCGACGAGGTCCAGGACCTGCGTCGCGAGGCGGGTGCGCTGAAGGAGGTCGTGGCCGATCTCGTCCTGGAAAACCGCCTGCTGAAAAAAAGTATGACCGGGGCTGGGGGCGACGAGGCATGAGGTACCCGGCCTCTGAGAAGCTAGAGATCATCCGGCTGGTCGAGCAATCCCATCTGCCGGTGCGCGCCACCCTGGACAAGCTCGGCGTCACCCGGGCAACGTTCTACCGGTGGTACGACGCTTTCCAGCGTGGCGGCCTCGAGGCATTGGCGGATCGCCCGTCCCGACCCAGCCGGGTCTGGAACCGGTTGCCCGCCGAGGTTCGCGATCAGATCGTCGCTCTCGCGCTGGAGGAGCCGGACCTCAGCCCGCGCGAGCTGGCGGTGCGCTTCACCGACGAGCGGCGCTACTTCGTCTCCGAGGCGACCGTCTACCGTCTGCTCAAAGCTCAGGACCTGATCACCAGCCCGGCCTACATCGTGATCAAAGCCGCCAACGAGTTCCGCGACAAGACCACCGCGCCAAACCAGCTTTGGCAGACGGACTTCACCTACCTGAAGGTGGTTGGCTGGGGCTGGTACTACCTCTCGACGGTGCTTGATGACTTCTCGCGCTACATCGTGGCGTGGAAGCTGTGCGCGACGATGCAGGTCGGCGACGTCACCGCCACGCTCGACCTCGCGCTGGCAGCCGCCGGGCTCGATCATGTGCAGGTGGCGCATCGGCCGCGGCTGCTCTCCGACAACGGGCCGAGCTACGTCGCGGGTGATCTGGCCGACTGGCTCGGCAGCCGGGGCATGACCCATATCCGCGGCGCGCCCCGCCATCCTCAAACGCAGGGCAAGATCGAGCGCTGGCACCAGACGCTCAAGAACCGCATCCTGCTCGAACACGCCTACCTGCCCGGCGAACTGGAGGCGCGGGTTGCCGCCTTCGTCGAGCATTACAACCACGCTCGGGCTCACGAGAGCCTGGACAACCTCACCCCCGCCGACGTCTACTTCGGCCGCGGCGAGGCCATCCTGCAGGAGCGGGCGCGGATCAAGCGCCAGACCCTCAAAGATCGCCGCTTGCGCTACCACGCGCAGGCTGCCTAACCTCTCAACCCAGAAGGACCAGAGCCTCCGTTCCTGAGCGCCTCAAGTCGTCTCAAATCATCTGACGACGGACACCCCTTACGGAACTTCGCAGGTTACTCAGTGCGTGCGCTCTTACTCGGACAGGCTTCTAGCGCGTCATCCGATCGATGGGACGGCCGCCGTCCGCCTTCTTGCATGGCAGCGCGAAAATCTCGCCCTGCGCCGTCCGCACCTCGATCTGGTGCAGCTTCAGCACGATCTGCTCCGCGCTCCTCTTTTGATTTCACCGCACGACCGACCCCTTCGAGCTTGGCTGATCCTCTCGATCAGCCCGGTCGGGAGGCAGCCGGTCACGACATGCCGAGATTCTTGCGCGCCATGGGCCGGGCCGCTGTCGCTGCCTCGTGATCGTTGTGTGGCATTTCCACGGCCGCGACGGGCGGACAGTACCGCTGACGCTATGTGTGCCCTCGGTCGCCGCTCCGATTTCTGACCGATCTGTGAGATTGGTTGGCATCGACTTTGCGAACCCTTCGCTCACCCGCTTCCGGTCACCGGACCCGAAGCGCGATGCGGAGAGGAGTTCGGGGGATGGGTGCGATGGACCGCCGGAAGGTGCTGAAACTGTCGATGGCGGCCGCGGCCGGCACCGTCGCGATGCCGTTCGTCGCGCGGAAGGGGCTCGCAGCCGAGCCGATCAAGCTCGGCAGCCTGCTCGACGGCTCCGGCGCGCTGGGCCTCGAAGGCAAGCGGATGATCGAGACCACCGAGTACGCGGTCGAGCAACTCAACAAGGCCGGCGGGCTCCTCGGGCGGCCGATCCAGCTCATCGCCTACGACACGCAATCGTCGATGCAGCTCTACACCCAGTATGCCCAGCAGCTCGCACTCAAGGACAAGGTCGACGTCATCCAGGGCGGCATCACTTCGGCGTCGCGCGAGGCGATCCGACCCATCTTCGACCGCGCGCGCACCCTCTACTTCTACAACACGCAGTACGAGGGCGGCGTCTGCGACCGCAACGTGTTCTGCACCGGGTCGACCCCCGCGCAGACCGTCAACCACATCGTCGATTACGCCCTCAAGAACTGGGGCAAGAAGGCCTACATCGTCGCGGCAGACTACAATTACGGGCACATCACCGCGAGCTGGATGACGAAATTCATGAAGGATGGAGGCGGATCGGTGCTCGGCACCGACTTCTTCCCCCTCGACGTCACCAACTTCTCGTCCGCGATCAGCCGCATTCAGCAGGCGCAGCCCGATCTCGTCCTCTCGGCGCTGGTCGGCGCCAACCATTCGGGCTTCTATCGCCAGTGGGACGCGGCGGGCATGAAGTCCAAGATCCCGGTCGGGTCGAGCGTGTTCGGGCTCGGCGACGAGCTGACGACGATGGATCCCTCCACGACGAACGGGATCATCACCTGCTACGGCTGGTACAACGACCTCGACACGCCCGCGAGCAAGGCCTTCGTCGCCGGCATGCAGGCGAAGTTCGGCGCCGACGTCACGGATCTCAGCGAGCTCGACACCGCCACCTACGAGGGCATCCTGTTCTGGGCCGAGGCGGTGAAGAAGGCCGGCTCGATCGAGCGTGACAAGGTCATCGCCGCCCTGGAGAGCGGCCTCAGCATCGAGTCCCCGACCGGGACGGTCACCATGGACGGTGCCACCCACCACACCATCCGCAACACCTACCTGGCCCGCCCGAAGGACCGGAAGTGGGAGATCCTCGCCACCTTCCCGAACTCGTTTCCGGCCGACACCGGCGGTGCCTGCGACCTGATCAAGAATCCGCGCACCAACAAGCAGTTCACGCCGGACCTGAAGGGCTGAGGGCGATGGATCTCGCCGGGCTGCTCGCCTTCAACGTCATCACGGGCATCGCCACCCTGGTCCTGATTACCCTCGGTCTCGGGGTGATCTACGGGATGATGCGCATCATCAACCTCGCCCACGGCGAGTTCATGATGCTCGGCGCCTACACGGCGGTCATGGCGAGCGGGGCCGGGGTCAACATCTGGATCGCGATGCTCGTCCTGCCGCCCCTGGTGGTCGGCGCGATCGGGCTAATCCTGGAGCGCACCGTCATCCGTTTCCTCTACGGGCGGATGATGGACACGATGCTCGCCACCTGGGGCATCAGCCTGGGCTTGATCGGGCTGATCACCACGCTCTACGGCAACGTCGTGCGCGGGGTCTCGACGCCCGTCGGCAGCTTCGACATCGGGCGCTACGGGGCGAGTCTCTACAGCCTCGTCATCGTGGCGACGGCGCTGGCCGCCCTGGCCGCGATGTTCCTGGTGCTGCGCTTCACCAAGTTCGGCCTGATCCTGCGCGCGACCATGCAGAACCCGCGCATGGCCGCGGCGCTGGGGGTGCGGCCGAACCGCGTCTACATGGCGACCTTCGCCCTCGGCGCCGCCCTGGCGGGCCTCGCCGGCGGCGTCCTGGCCCCGATCTCGGGCGTCTCCCCGGCCATGGGCGCGGCCTACATCGCCCGCGCCTTCATCACGGTTCTCGGCGGCGGCCCCGCCATCGTCACCGGCACCGGTCTGGCCTCCAGCCTGTTCGGCGTCATCAACGAACTCGTCTCGTTCAAGACGACGCCGGTCATCGGCGACGTCGCCCTCCTCGTCGCGGCGATCCTGCTGATCCGCGTCCTCCCGCAAGGCATCACCGGCCGCTACCTGAGGCGCAGCCTATGACCTCCGCAGCTCCCGCCCGCCGGCTCTCCGCCGCGGGCTTCCTGGCGACGCTGGCCCTCGGCCTCGCCATCCTGTTCGGGGCACCGCACGCCCTCGACACGTTCGGTCTCGTTCAGTGCACCGGCTTCGCGGCGCTTGCGATGTTCGGCCTCTCGCAGGGCTTCGTCTGGGGCTTCGCGGGGGTGATGTCCTTCGGGCAGGCCGCCTTCCTGGGTCTCGGCGGCTACGCCTACGCCGTCGCGGTCCTCAACATGGGCGACAGCACCGTGCCCATCCTGCTGTCGATCCTGGTGCCGATGCTCTTCGCCGGCCTGCTCGGCTACTTCATGTTCTACGGGCGGATCAGCGACGCATATATCGGCGTCATCACGCTGACCGTGTCGGTGATCCTGTTCCAGCTCGTCAACGCCACCTCCGGCAGCCAGTACCGGATCGGCGCGGCGGAGCTGGGCGGCTTCAACGGCATCCCGGCGATCCCCGCCCTCAACGCGCCCGGCCATCCCGACGAGCCGCTGGACATCGAGGGGATCTGGTACGCCGCGATGGGGGCCCTGATCCTCGTCTACGCGCTGCTGCGGGGGATCCTGGCGAGCCGTCTCGGCCGCGTGGTGGTGGCGATCCGCGAGAACGAGACCCGGGCCCAGCTGATCGGCTACGACCCGCGCCTTTACAAGCTCATCGCCTTCATGATCGCCGCGGGGGTCGCGGGCCTCGCCGGCTGTCTCTACGCCAACTGGGGCGGCTTCATCAGCCCGACCGTGTTCGGGCTGCCGATGTCGGCGCAGGTCATCATCTACGTCCTGGTCGGCGGCCTCGGCACACTCGTCGGGCCGATGCTCGGCGCGGTGCTGATCCAGGCGCTGATCATCGCCGCCGGCAGCCAGAGCGCGGTGGATTCAAACCTCGGGCTCGGTGTCGTCCTCGTCGGCTTCGTCCTGCTCGTGCCGCAGGGGCTGATCCCGGTCGCCCGCTCCCTCGGCCTCCGCTTGCTGGAGCGGGCACGGACGCCCCGGGCCTCGGGCGGAAAGGCGAAGGACGTGCTCGCCGCGGGAGGCGCGAGATGAGCGCTCCCACCCCCCTCACCGGCGCCCACGGGGCGCCCCTGCGCCCGCTGGTCGAGGCCCGCGGCGTCACCATGCGGTTCGGCGGGGTGACGGCGGTGGCCGACGTCGATTTCACCCTCGGCGAGGTCGAGCTGCGCTGCCTAATCGGGCCGAACGGCGCCGGGAAGAGCACCTTCTTCAAGATCCTGACCGGTCAGCTGAAGCCCACCGAGGGCCGGATCCGCCTGCGCGACACGGACATCACCGGGGCCGAGCCCCACGCCATCGCGCGGCTCGGCGTCGGCATCAAGACGCAGGTGCCGAACGTCTTCAACGGCCTCTCGGTCCACGAGAACGTGTTCGTGGCGGCCGGCCGGCGCAAGTCCATCGCCCGCACCCGCGCCATCGTCGACGAGACCCTGACGCGCCTCGACCTCACCGGGATCGCCGGGCGCCTCGTCGGCCAGCTCGCGCACGGCCAGCGGCAATGGGTCGAGATCGCCACCGTGCTCGCCCAGGAGCCCGAGCTGATCCTCCTCGACGAGCCCGCCGCCGGCATGACCCACGAGGAGGTCCACCGCACTGCCGCGCTGATCCGCGAGATCAACCGCACCCACGCCCTGATCGTGGTGGAGCACGACATGCCGTTCATCCGGATGATCGCCAAGACCGTGACGGTGTTCAACCAGGGCCGAATCCTTATGGAGGATACGGTGGACGCCGTCCTGGCCGACAGCCGCGTGCGCGACGTCTATCTCGGCAAGCAGGCGGCCTGACATGACCGACCCTGCCAGCCCGCCGCTCCTCTCCGTCGAGGGCCTGCATTCCGGCTACGGCCGCATCCCGATCCTCGGCGGCGTGACCCTCGCGGTGCGCCCCGGCGAGTTCGTCGGCATCCTCGGCCACAACGGCATGGGCAAGACCACGCTGCTGCGCACCCTGATGGGCTACCTGCCGGCCACCGCCGGGCAGGTCCGGTTCGACGGGACCGACATCACCCGGCGCAGCCCGACGGCCCGGGCCCGCATGGGCCTCGGCTACGTACCCCAGGGGCGCGAGATCTTCCCGGCGCTCAGCGTGCGCGAGAATCTGCGCATGGGCTGCCTGCTCGCGAAGCGGGACGAGGACGAGACCATCGCGGACATCCTCGCAACCTTCCCCCGGCTGAAGGCCTACCTCGACCGGCCCGGGGGCGCCCTGTCAGGCGGCGAGCAGCAGTTGCTGGCGCTGGCGCGCTGCCTCTGCGGCGGCCCGACCATCCTCCTGCTGGACGAGCCGACGGAGGGCATCCAGCCCTCGATCATCGAGGAGATCATCGAGAGCCTCCTGCGGATCGGGCGCGAGCGCGGCATCGCGCTGCTCCTCGTCGAGCAGAACCTGACCTGCATCACCGGCCTCTCGGAACGCATCCTGATCCTTCAGAAGGGCGTCATCACCCGCGAGGTCCCGCCCGAGGTCGCGCGCGACCGGTCGCTGATCGACGAGTTCGTCGGCATGGCCTGAGCCGCCGCCGGATCCCCTCCCCTTCGCCAGTCCGGAGTTCCCCATGGATGCTGCCCCGATCGACGCGCCCGACCTTGCCGGGATGCTGACCGAGATGACCGTCGCCGACGTCCAGGCCGCCTACGCCCGCGGCGTGACGGCCGTGGCGCTGACCGAAGCCTTCCTGGCGCGGATCGAGACCTACAATCCCCGCTACAACGCGATCATCTTCCTCAATCCGCACGCCCTCGACGAGGCGCGAGCGATCGACCGCCGCAGGGCCGCCGGCGAAGCCCTTGGGCCGCTGGCGGGCGTTCCGGTCGTGATCAAGGACACGATGGACGTTGCCGGCCTGCCCACCACGGCCGGCTGGCACTTTCTCTGCGCCGAGGCCGGGGGAGTGGACCTCGTGCCGGCCACGGACGCGCCCGTAGTGGAGCGCATGCGGGCGGCCGGCTGCGTCGTCCTCGGCAAGACCAACGTGCCCGTGCTGAGCGCCACCGGCAGCCACGCCAACGACAGCTGGGCCGGTCCGACGCTCAACGCCGCGGCGCCCGACCTCCTGCCCGGCGGGTCGAGCGCCGGCACCGCCACGGCCGTCGCGGCCAGTCTCGCGGTCCTCGGACTCGCCGAGGAAACCGGCGGCTCGATCCAGAATCCCGCCTCGGCGCAGGGGCTCGTCGGCATCAAGCCCACCTTCGCGCTCGTGCCCAACACCGGGGTGGTCCCGCTCGCCGGCAGCACGCGCGACGTGGTCGGGCCGATCGCCCGCTGCGTGCGCGACGCCGCGCTGACCCTCGATGCCCTGGCCGGCTACACCGCCGCCGACCCGAAGACCGTGGCCGGGATCGGCCGCCGTCCGAAGGGCGGCTACGCCGCCAAGCTGTCCGACACGGCCCTGCGGGGCAGACGCCTCGGGCTCTACGGGCCGGGCTGGCGCGACCGGGCCCTCTCGGCGGAGACGATCCAGCTCTACGCCCGGGCCCAGGCCGAGATCGCCGAACGGGGCGCCGCCCTGGTGGCTGACCCCTTCGCCGGAAGCGGCTTCGCGGACCTCGGCCAGCCCGTCGCCGGCCTCGATCACTACGATGCCCGGGGCATCGAGAGCGTGCTCTACGACCTCCATCACTATCTGCAACGGCTCGGTCCGCAGGCGGCCTACCGGACCCTCGCCGAATTCGACGCCGCCACGAAGGCGGAAGATCCCCTCGCACCGGGCGGCGTCCTCGACTGGATGAATCAGGTGCCGGCCTTCGCGGCCTGCCGCGCCGATCCCCTCGCCCCGCCGGATCTCTCGGATTTCCTGGCGGCACGCGAGCGGTATCTCGACGTCTTCACGACGGTGATGGCGGAGCACGGTCTCGACGCCCTGGTCTTCCCGCAGACCCGCGACGCGGTGCCGGCCCTGCACGGGTCGGAGACGATCCACGAGACGACCGTGTGCGAGATCAACATCACCGGGCTGCCGGGCGTGGTCGTGCCGGCCGGCCGCTACGCCTCGGGCTCGCCCTTCTGCCTGATCTTCGTCGGACCGCTCTGGAGCGAGTCCGACCTCCTCGGGCTCGCCTACGATTACGAGCAGGCGACCCGCCACCGCCAGGCCCCCGACCTCAGGGCTTGAAGCGATAGCTCCCGCCGCGAACCCGGCGGGGGCTATCCGTCCGGGAGAGCCTCCGGATCGGCGGGATCGTCCCGACGCAGCGCGACGCCGCTGGTGCCCTGGGCCAGCATCGCCCGCAGCAGCGCCTCCATCTGCCCGGCGGCCGCCTCGACCGCCAGACCGCCCTCCCGGATGTTCGAGATGCAGTTCCGCCGGGAATCGGGCAGCCCCGGCGCCGGGCCGTACGTGACGTAGCAGCCCAGGCTGTCCGAGGCCGACAGGCCCGGACGCTCCCCGATCAGCACGACCACGCAGCGCGCCCCGAGCCGCGCCCCGATCGGATCGCCGATCGCCACACGCCCCTGGCTGGCGACCACCACGGGCGCCAGGCGCCAGCCGGCCCGACGCACCCGCCCCGCCAGCGCCGTGGCCGCCGGGACCGCGTTCAGCGCGACCGCCGTCGCCGACAGACCGTCCGCGATCACGATCGCCACGTCGAAGCCCGGCCCGCCGTGCCCGCCCGGCCCGCCGTGCCCGTCGAGCGCGGACGCGGATTCCGGATCGAGGCTGCGGCCCTTGTCCGGACGGCGCAGGTACTCGGCCCGGTCGGACACGGCCGAGCGGACTTCCACCGAGTCCAGGCCCTGCGCCCGCAGCCCTTCGCGGATCGCGGCCGCGTCGAGGGGCGTCCACACCGCCTCGCGGGCGCGGGCATGGTCGAGGCCGAAGGCCAGCGCCGCCCCGGTCGGCAGGCCGGCGCCGTGCGCCCCCAGGGCGACGCGCGCCTGGGTCAGCCCGCGCAGGTCGCGCAGCGTCGGCGGGCCCGGACGGACCGGCTCGGCCGGCTCGCCGCTCACGCCGCCCGCCCGGGCAGGAGCCGGGACACGCCGGCCAGGGCCGGCGGCAGCGCGCCCGCCGCACCGGCCAACCGGCCCTGCGCGTCCGTGATGCCCACGGTCCGCAGCCACGCCTCGAATTCAGGGGCCGGACGGCGACCCAGGGTCTCGCGGGCGAAGACCGCGTCGTGGTGCGACAGCGACTGGTAGTTCAGCATCACGTCGTCCGCCCCCGGCACCGTGATGACGAAGTTGACCCCGGCCGCGCACAGCAGGGTCAGGAGCGCGTCCATGTCCTCGCCGTCGGCATCGGCGTGGTTGGTGTAGCAGACGTCCACGCCCATCGGCAGGCCGAGCAGCTTGCCGCAGAAGTGGTCCTCCAGCCCGGCGCGGACGATCTGCTTGCCGTTGTACAGGTACTCGGGGCCGATGAAGCCCACGACCGTGTTGACGAGGAGCGGGTCGAACTCCCGCGCCACCGCGTAGGCGCGCGCCTCCATGGTCTGCTGGTCGACGCCCCAGTGGGCGTCGGCTGAGAGCGCCGAGCCCTGGCCGGTCTCGAAGTACATGACCTGCCCGCCCGCCGGGCAGCGGCCGAGCGAGCGCGCCGCGTCCGAGGCCTCGCGCAGCACAGCGAGGTCGACGCCGAAGCCGGCATTGGCCTTCTGCGAGCCGGCCACCGACTGGAACACGAGGTCGACGGGCGCGCCCCGGGCCATGGCGGCGATCGCCACCGTGACGTGGCCGAGGCAGCAGTGCTGGGTCGGCACGTCGAGGCGCAGCCGCAGGGTCTCGAGCAGTTCGACGATGCGGATGTAGTCTGGCAGAGAGTCGGTGGCCGGGTTCACGCCGATGACCGCGTCGCCCGAGCCCATCAGCAGGCCGTCGAGGGCCGAGATCAGGATGCCCTCGGAGGCGTCGGTCGGGTGGTTGGGCTGGTTGCGGGTGGCGAGGCGTCCGGGCAGGCCGATGGTCGAGCGGAAGCGCGTCACCACCGGCCGCTTGGCGGCGACCGCGACGAGGTCCTGCAGGCGGCAGATCTTGGAGACCGCCGCGACCATCTCGGGCGTGAGGCCGGGCGCAAGGGTGGTCAGGGCGTCCGCGTCGGCGGTAGGGGCGAGCAGCCACTCGCGGAAGGCGCCGACCGTGAGCGAGGCGACCGGCGCGAAGGCTTGCGCGTCGTGGCGGCGGGCGATGAGGTCGGAGACCTCGTCCTCGTCCGAGGGGATCAGTTCCTCGGCCAGGAAGGTCTTGAGCGGCAGGTCGGCGAGGGCGATCTGCGCGGCCAGACGCTCCACCGGCCCGTCAGCGCAGAGCCCGGCGAGCTGGTCGCCCGAGCGCTCCGGCGTGGCCTTGGCGAGCAGGCTGCGCAGGTCGGGGAAGGTGAAGCGTGTGCCTTCGATCGTCGTCGCGTAGGCCATGCGGGCGCTCCCGGCGCGCTTTCGGACGTCAGGGAACCCGATCCTGCAGGATGTCGAGGGCGGCCTGGTGCAGGTCGGGTGTGGCGGCGGCGAGCACCCGCCCGTCCGAGTCGAGGGTCAGCGCGGAGCCCGCCCAGTCGGTGATCACGCCGCCGGCCGCCTCGATCACCGGGACGAGGGCGAGGTAATCGTAGGGCTGCAGGCCGGTCTCCGCGACCAGATCGCAGTGGCCGGAAGCCAGCAGGCCGTAGGCGTAGCAGTCGCCGCAGAACCGCCGGATGCCGACGCGGTCGACGAGGCGCCGGTAGCGCGCCGCGTCCGCCCCGGAGAAGCCGTCCGGCGTTGTCGTGAAGAACCGCGCGGCGGCGAGGGTCCGGCAGGTGCCGGTCTGGGCCGGCGCCCCGTTGAACGTGGCCGCGCCCGGTATGCCCGTCCAGCGCTCGCCGAGGGCCGGCATGTCGATGACGCCGATGGTCGGCCGTCCGCCGTCGAGGAGGGCGATCAGGGTTCCGAACAGCGGCAGCCCGGTCACGAAGCTCTTGGTGCCGTCGATCGGGTCGATGACCCAGACCGGACCCTGGCCCGGTGTCACACCCATCTCCTCGCCGACGATGCCGTGCTCCGGGAAGCGCGCCGCGATCCGCTCGCGCAGCAGCGCCTCGATCGCCCGGTCCGCCAGGGTGACGGGGCTCGCATCCGCCTTGGCGACGATGTCGAGGGCCGTGCGGAAGTGGCGCATCGCCACCGGTCGGGCCGCGTCGGCGAGTCCGGTCGCGAAGGCCAGGATCTCGTCCGCGGTGGGAAGCATCACCGGCACGGTCAGAGCGCCTTCAGGAAGGCCGGCCACCGCGTGTCGTTCATGATCGATCGGGCGCGCATGTGCTTCCAGATGCCGTACTTGTAGAAATCGAAGTCGAGGTCCGAGATGCGGTTCTGCACCATCGCCCAGGTCGACCATTTCACGTCGGCCAGGGCTTTGTGCACCATCAGCCGGGCGAAGAGCTGGTCGCTGTACCGGCCGAAATACGCCTCGATGATCGCGCGATCGACGTCCTCTGAGAAGAACATCTCGCCGCTCCAGATCGCGAGATCGTAGAGGCGATCGTTGTTGGAGGCGTACTCGAAGTCGATCAGCAGGATCGAGCCGTCCTCCCCGATCAGGAAGTTGCCGGGCATCGGGTCGTTGAAGCACGGCACGAGGTCGATGCCGGACGCCTCCAGGGCGGCCCGGGCGAGGCGCGTCTGACGGGTCAGCCACGCCTGGTCGGGCGGCAGCAGCGCGCCGAGATCGACGGCCTGCCGGTCGTGCTCGTCGATCATGTCGAACACTGTCTTGGTGAGCGGCAGCAGGGGGGCGCCGTGGAAGCGGCGATAGAGGGCGATCGCCTCGTTGCGCACGGCCGCGTCGGCGAAGTCGCGGTTGGTCGAGGGCCGGCGGCCCTCCACGAACTCCGCGATCTCCACGTCTTCCGCGTCGAGATAGTCGAAGGTGCGCGGGCCGAGGCCGATCGCCTCCGCCTGCCGGCTCGCGGCGCGGGCGGCGGCCCGGTCGATGAACATCTCGGTGCCGCGCCCGGGCATCTTCACGAAGTACGGGTGCGCCTCGCCGGCGACCTCGACGCGCCAGTTCGTGTTGCTGATGCCGCCGAGCACCGGCCGATAGTGCATGGGCCGACCCTGCCACGGGGCGACCCGATGAAGGGTCGCCTCGAAGGCCCGCTCGGCCTCTGTGCGTCCGCCTCCGAGAGGGATCATGCCGCGCTCCTCACAGCGTCCTCAGGGTTTCCTCGAAGTCCGGGCGGCCGACCCGCGCTCGGCAGCGCAGCAGGCGCCAGTTCGCATATTTCCGGAACTCCAGGCTCCGCCGGGGCGAGGCGCGGTCCATCATCAGCGCCCGCAGGCCCCAGTACAGGTCGTCGGCGGCAGCGTAGGCGCGGCAGCGGCTGAACACGTCCGTCCGGCAGGCCCCCTCAGCGATTTCGATGCCAAGTCGCATCTCGCTCTCGAACGGGCAGGCCTCGTTGAGGAAGGCGCCGAGCTGATGGTGCGGGTCGGTATCGCAAGCCATGTCGAAGTCGACGAGGCGCAGCGCGCCGTCCGGCGCGAACAGCAGGTTGGAGGCGTGCGGGTCGGCGTGGGCCGGCCGGCACCCGGTCCCGGCGGCGGCGAGCGCCGCCTCAATGGCGTCGACCCAGTCGAAGAGGAACCACGCGTCCGGCGGCAGGTCCGCCGGCAGGGTCTCGCCCTCGGCGCCGAGCGCCGCGCGCAGGGTCCGGATGCCGTCGAAGACGCTCCACCGGCGGCCGAACGGCGCGCCGGCGGCGATGCGGTCGAAGGCCCCGATCACCGCCGTCATGGCGTCGGGCTGGCGCAGGCGGTCGAGGGACGCGGGGCGCCACTCGGGGCCGAGGCGCCGGAACAGGATCGACCCCTGCGCCCGCGCCAGATGCAGCGGCTCGGGGCCGAGCCCCAGCGCGGCGACGCGCGTCGCGGCCTCGAACGCGGCGGCGGGGTCGATGAGAGCGGCGGCGGCCGGCTCGGTGACCTTGAGGAAGTAGTCCGGATCCGCGTCCGGCGCCGTCGCCACCAGGAAGGTGGCCGACTCGACGCCGTGGTACGACGGCGACGCCGCGCCTGGGCAGGCCACGCCGTAGCGAACCCGCCGGTCCGCTAGGAGGGGGGTCGCCGCGAGGGCCTCCTCGGCCAGCCGCTCGTGAGCGCCGTCGGGCGCGCCCGGCGCCTTCACCGGCCCTCTCCCCCGGTGCCGAGGGCCGCGAGCCCCTCCGTCGCCAGCAGCATCAGCATGTCGGCCAGGACCTGGGTGCCGAAGGCCCGATCCTCCGGGGCTGCGAACTCGGTCGGATGGTGCATGACCCCGTCCCGGCAGGGCACCGCCAGCACGATCGCGGGGCAGACGGCGGCGAGGCTGATCGCGTCGTGGCCGCCGATCGTGTCGAGGGGCCGCGGCGGCGCGTCGTTGCGGGCGCCGGCCCGCTCCGCGAGCCGGACGAGGCCGGGATGCATGGCGCCCGCGGGCCGCAGATCGATGGCGCGGACCTCCGAGTCGACGCCGGCCCGCGCCGCCGCCGCGGCGATGAACGTCCGGAGCCGGGCCTCGGCCTCCTCGAGGATCGCCGGCGCGCCGGAGCGCAGCTCGATGAACAGCACCGCCTCGCTCGGCACGGTGTTGGGCGAGTTCGGGAACACCTCCAGCCGTCCGACCGAGGTGTGCAGGTCGAGCCCGTAATCGCCGGTCATGTCCTTCAGGTCGGCGATCAGGTAGGCGGCCGCGAGCAGGGCATCGCGGCGCTCGGCCATCGGGGTCGGGCCGGTATGGGCCTGCCGGCCGAGGAAGGCGAGGCGATACTTGGTGGCTCCCCAGTAGCGGGTGAAGGCGCCGAACTGCTTCCCCTCCCGCTCCAGCACGGGGCCGCCCTCGATGTGGAGCTCGATGAACGCGTCCGGGACCGGGACCGTGTCAGTCCCGGCGTAGCCGATCGCCTCCAGGGCGTCGCCGACCGCGATCCCGGCGCCGTCGCGCCGGTCCAGGGCCCAGGCCAGCTCGGCTTGGCCGGCGAACACGCTGCTGCCGAGGAGGCTCGGCTGGAAGCGGGCGCCCTCCTCGTTGGTCCAGTTGGCCACGACGAAGTTGCAGGCCGACCTCAGCCCGCGCTCCGCTAGGGACGCGCGCACGGCACGGATCGCCTCGCAGGCCGCGACGACGCCGAGGGCACCGTCGAAGCGGCCGCCGTTGGGCTGGCTGTCGAGGTGAGAGCCGACCATGACGGTCGGCGCGTTGCCCCCGGCGAGGTCGACGTGGCCGAACTGGTTGCCGATCCGGTCGACCTGCGGCGTGAAGCCGTTCTCCCGGAACCAGGCGCCGAGCCAGTCGCGGGCGGCGCCGTCCTGGGCCGAGAGCGCGAGGCGCGTCATCGACCCGTCGCCGCCGCCACCGAAGCGCGATACGGCGTCCATCATCCCGTGGAGGCGTGCGGCATCGATCCGCACGGAGGACGGCGACGGTGTCTCAGGCATGGAGCACATCCACGTTCAGGTGTCGGAAGGCGTCGGCGAAGTCGCTCGCCAGGGGCGCGTTGGTGACGAGCGTGTCGACGTCGCCGAGACCTAGGGTCCGGATCGTGCCGAGCCGCCCGAATTTCGAGCTGTCGGCCAGGATCACCGAGCGCCGGGTCTGCTCGACGGCGGCGCGGCGCAGGACCGCCTCCTCCTGGCCGAGATCCATGAAGCCGTGCTCGCGATGCACGGTCACGATGCCCATGACGGCGAGGTCGTAGACGTGCTCGCGCACGGCCGCGACGGTGCGGTGGCCGAACAGCCCGCGGTAATGCGGCTTCATCTCGCCGCCGAGCACGGTCACCTGCGACTGCGGATCGTCGGCGAACAGGGTGGCGATGCCGATAGAGTTGGTGTGGATGGTGATTCGCCGGCCGACCAGCTGCCGGGCGAAAGCCAGGGTCGTGGTGCCGGTGTCGATGAAGACGGTCATGCCGTCCTCCACCAAGGCCAGGGCGGCCGACGCGATGCGCGCCTTCTCGCGCATGCCGACGCGCGCCCGCTCGTCGAAGGGCTGATCGTCCTTCTTCTGGTCGATGACGGCGCCGCCGTAGACCCGGCGGGCATGCCCGCGCATCTCGAGGTCCCGCAGGTCGCGCCGGACCGTCTCGGTGCTGATTCCGAGGCGGCTCGCCAACTCGTTGACCGATACGCGACCGTCGCGCTGCAACTCCGTCAGGATCAGTTGCAGGCGCGGCTCGGTTATACTCATCGGCGTCCGTCTCCCAAGGGTTGTAATCCCTCGCGACGGGACGCAACCTAGGAACGGGTTGGCACGGTCCTCGACGGGCCGCAATTCATCGGGTTCCGTCATCTGTTAACCTGCTGCCTCGACGTGGACCGGCCGGGAGCTGTGACGCGGTGGCAGGCGGCGAGCGCGCCCGCGCCGCGCATCACGAGGTTCGGACTCTCGGCCGCGCAGGGCGCGAAGGCCCGGGGACAGCGCGAGCGGAAGGCGCAGCCGGCCGGAAGGTCGATCGGGCTCGGCGGCTCGCCGTCGAGGAGGCACTCCTCGGGGCGGTAGCGGCGCTCCTCCAGGGTCGGCATCGCCGACAGCAGGGCCTTCGTGTAGGGGTGGCCCGGATCGAAGAACAGGCGCTCGTTATCGGCGAGTTCCACGACCTCGCCCAGGTACATGACGGCGACGCGGTTGCAGGCTTTGCGCACCATCGCGAGGTCGTGGCTGATGAAGATGTAGGTGAGGCCGTGTGCCCGCTGAAGCTTCTCGAACAGCGCGAGCAGCCGGAACTGCTCGGTCTGGTCGAGCGCCGAGAGCGTCTCGTCCATCAGAAGGATCTCGGGCTCGAGCACCATCGCGCGGGCGACGTTGATGCGCTGGCGCTGCCCCGCGGAGAGGCCGACGGGCAGCGCGTCGTAGAGGGCGGTGCTGAGGCCGACATCGTTCATGACCGCGCGGACGCGCTCGCGGATGCGGGCGGCATCCCACCATCCGTGGGTGCGCAGGGGCGCCTCGAGCATCGCGCCGATGCCGGTGCGGGGGGGCAGCGAGTTGAACGGGTCCTGCAGCACAAGCTGGAGCTTGCGGCGGAACCCGAGCAGCGCCGGTCCCGCGAGCGGCGCGATGTCCTGCCCGTCGCACAGGATCCGGCCGCCGCTGGGCCGCTCCAGGCGACTGAGCAGGCGCATCAAGGTGGACTTGCCGCAGCCGCTCTCGCCGACCACCGCGAAGCTGTCGCCCCTGTGGATGTCGACGGTCACGTTGCGCACGGCGCGGAGCGCGCTCGTCCCCGCGAAGGTCCCCCGCTCCCGTACCCGGTAGGTCTGCGACACGTCCTCCAGGCGGATGACCGGGCGCGCTTCGGAGTGGTCGCGCGCGGGCTCGCCGGTGCGCGGCAGCGCGGGGGAGCGGGTCCAGATGGTCGGGATCTGGGCGACCAGGTCGCGGGTGTAGGCGTGCCGCGGCCGGGCGATCAGCGCGTCGGTCGGCTGCTCCTCGACGAGGCGGCCCGCATCGATGACGAGCGTGCGCGACGCGGCCTCCCGGGCGACCGGGAGCGACGAGGAGACGAACAGGATCGCCGTCTGGAAGCGCTCCGTGAGCTCGCGCATCAGGCGGATGACCTGGGCGGCCACGGTCACGTCGAGGGGCTGAGTGACGTTGTCGGCGACGAGGAGCGCCGGATCCGAGATCATCGCGTCCACCAGCAGCGCGCGCTGCATCATGCCGCCGGAGAACTGCGACGGGTAATCGTGGAAGCGCCGGGCGGCGGAGGGTATCCGGACCGCGTCGAGCAGCGCGACGACCCGGCGGCGCGCCTCCGCGGCCGCGACGGCGGGATTCACGGCCCGCATCTTCTCGGCGATCTGGTGGCCGACGGGCAGCGTGGGGTCGAGAGCGCCCATCGGGTTGGCGCCGACATAGGCGATCTCCCGGCGCAGGGGCCGCATCGCGCGCGGGGCGAGACCGAGGATGTCCCGCTCGCGGAAGCGCACCGTCCCGCGCGCGGTGAGCGGCGGCTCCAGACCGTTGACCAGGGCCTTCGCCAGGACCGTCTTCCCCGCGCCGGTGGCGCCGACCACGCCGACGATCTCACGCGGCGCGACGTCGAACGCGATGCCGTCGAGGATCCGCCGCCCGGCGACGGGCCCGGCGAGGTCGACGCTCAGCTCGCGGACGGACAGGACCGGCGGCGTGTCCATCAGGCGCCTCCGTGGATCGCGTCGCGCGCCCGCTCGCACGCCGCGCCGATCAGGTTGAGGCCGACGAGCGTGAGGCCGAGGAACACGCCCGGCATGGTGGCGATCCACCACGCGTTCAGCAGGTACTTCCGGCCATCCGCGATGATGTTCCCGAAGGTCGGCGTCGGCGGCTGCACGCCCAGACCGAGGAAGCCGAGCGTCGATTCGAAGATCATCATGCGGGCGATGTCGAGCACCGCCGTGAACAGGATCGGCGGCACTAGGAGCGGGGTCAGCAGCGTCAGCACGATCCGGGTATGGCTCGCGCCGGAGACCTGCGCCGCCCGGACGTACTCGCGCCCGCGCTCGGCCATCGCGACGGAGCGCGTCACGCGGGCGTAGACGGGCCAGTTGGACAGCCCGAGCACGAGGATGATGGCGGGGATCGTCGGTCTCGAGACGCCGAGCACCGCGATCGCCAGGATGATCATGGGTATCGAGAGCTGCGCGTCGGTGACGCGCATGATCACCGCGTCGGTCCGGCCGCCGAGATAGCCCGCGACCATGCCGAGCGCGCAGCCGATGACGAGGGTCAGCGCGGTGGCGGCGACGCCGATCAGGACGGAGTAGCGCAGGCCGATCAGGCAGCGGACGAGCATGTCGCGGCCGATCTGGTCCGTGCCGAGCGGGTGCGCCCAGCGCCAGTGCGGACCGGCGAGGAGCGGCGGCAGCAGGCGGGCGCGGACATCCATCTTGCCGGGATCGAGGCCGCTGAGCTCGGGATAGAGGAGCGTG
Source organism: Methylobacterium sp. D53M (assembly GCF_053345625.1). Lineage (NCBI taxonomy): Bacteria > Pseudomonadati > Pseudomonadota > Alphaproteobacteria > Hyphomicrobiales > Methylobacteriaceae > Methylobacterium > Methylobacterium sp. D53M. The sequence continues at coordinate 29,075 of NZ_JBKFAL010000031.1, read as the reverse complement.
GCCAGGACCAGGACCCCGAGCAGACCGAGGCCGATGCGGAAGCCGGTCGCCCGGGCCGCGCGTCCGAGGATGCGGCGCCCGATCGAGCGGGCGCTTCCCGTATCGAGCGGGGCGGTCCCGAGGGTAAGGCTCGACTCGACGCCCATCAGTAGGCGAGCCTCGGATCGATGATCGTGGCGGCCAGATCGACGAGGATGTTGATCACGACGAAGATCGCGCTGGTGACGATCGCGATGCCCTGGATCAGCGGGAAGTCGCGCTGCAGCACGGCGTTGATGGTGAGCAGGCCGAGCCCGGGATAGTCGAGGATGTACTCGACGATGATCACGCCGCCGAGCAGGCTGGAGAACTGGACGCCGAGGAGGTTGAGCAGCGGCACGGCGGCGTTGCGCAGGACGTGCGCCCCGACGATCCGTGTCTCCGTGAGACCGCGGATGCGGCCGACCGCGACGTAGGCCTCGCCCATCTGAGCGGCCACGGCGCCCGAGAGGGTGCGGATCAGCACCGGGGACAGTTCCACCGCGAGCACGATGGCCGGGAGGATCGTGTAGGAGAAGCCCCCGTAGCCGACAGCCGGGAGCCAGCGGAGCTTCACCGAGAACAGGAGCGCGAGCACGATCGCGAGCCAGAAATTTGGCAGCGAGATGAAGATCGACGAGACCGCGAACGCGAACCTGTCCGCCAGTCCGCCCGGCCTGAGTCCCGCGGCGATGCCGAGGAGCGACGAGAAGGCCAGGGCGAACGTCAGCGCCAGGGCCGCGAGCTGGAGCGTCATCGGCAGCGCCTCGCCGATGAGGGTGGCGACGGACGCCCGCTCCGCCCGGGTCGCGTCGTCGAAATTCGCCCCGCCCGTGGCCGCGCCGTTCGCGGGCCGCACGAAGCTGTGGCCGAGGTCGCCGCGCACCACCTGCCCGGCGTAGCGGCCGAACTGGACCAGGATCGGGTCGCGCAGGCCCATCCGGTCGGCGATCTGCTCCACCAGGGAATCCGGCGCCATCCCGCCGACCATCAGGCGCACCGGGTCGCCCGGAACGACGCGCAGGAGCGTGAAGATCAGGAGTGAGACCAGGGCGATGATGATCGCCCCCTGCGCGAGGCGCCGGGCGAGGAAGCTGAGCACGAACATCGGACGATGGGGTCTGGGATGGCGCGCCGCCGGACGCGGCGGGGACGGGGTTCCGGTCAGGCCGTGCGCGCGGCGTCGATCGAGCCGTCGGGGTAGATGAAGAGGCCCTTCAGGTCGGCCTGCATCGCGTGGATCATCGCCGAGGTGAAGAGCGAGAGGGCCGGCGCCTTGGCGGCCAGGAGCGGCATGGTCTCGGTCTGCAGGATCGTCCTGCGCGCCTCCAGGGTCGGCGCGTTCCGCTCCTTGTCGAGGCTCGCGTCGACCTCCGGATCCGCGAGACCCGTGATGCGGTGCGAGGACCCGTGGAAATGCGTGCGCAGCACGAGGTCGGGCTCGGGCGATCCGGTCGACCAGCCGCAATCGATCATGTGGCCCGGTCCGCCACCGGGGCGGTGGTAGAGGCGCTCGTTCCAGGCCGCGGGTTCCAGCACGGTGAGGGTGACCGGGAAGCCCTGCTCGTTCAGCATCGCGGTGATGATCTCACCGTATTCCTTGGTCTTCGGGTAGAAACCGACCGAGGTGATGTATTCCAGCGGCGGCAAGCCCTTCCCTTTCGGGAAGCCGGCCTCCGCCAGCAGCGCCTGCGTCTTGTCCGGGTCGTAGGCGGGATAGTTCTTCAGGTCGACGTAGCCGAACTTCACCGGCGAGACGAAGTTCGACGAGGCGTGGCCCGCGGAGCCCAGGACATCGAGGATGACGCTCCGGTCGATCGCGTGGCAGGCGGCGAGGCGCAGGCGAACGTCGTTGAACGGCGGCTTGGAGCACCGGAACCACAGGTACTTGTTCTCGACCGAGACGATCCGGCTGACGGCGATCTTCGGATTGCCCTTGACCGTCTCGACCTGCTCGGGCTCCAGGCGCTCGACGATGGAGGCCTGCCCGTTCATCAGGGAGAGCATCCGGGTGGTCGAATCCGCCGTGAAGGTGAAGTCGATGCCGGGGATCGCCGGCTTCCCCTTGAAGTAGCCCTCGTTCGCCTTAAGCACCGTGGTGTTGCCGCGCTGCTCGACGAAGCGGAACGGGCCCGTGCCGTTGAGGCGCTTGGCGAGGATGCCGCCGGGCCCCTCGGCCACGTCCTTCGCCGACATGATCGGCAGGAACGAGGCCAGGAAGACGAAGAGGTGCGCCGGATACCCGCCCTTCGTCGTGTCGACGATCACCGTGCGGTCGTCGGGCGTCGTGATCGCGAGCGTGTCGGTCGGTCCGGGATACCATTGCGCCGGTCGATCGGGCTGCGCGCCGTACTCGAAAGTCGCCTTCACGTCCTCGGCCTTAAACGGCTTCCCGTCGTGGAACGTGACCCCGTCGCGCAGGGTGATCTGCAGGCGGTGCGGGTCGAGAAGCCTGATGTCGGTCGCCAGTTCGTAGACCACCTTGCCCGGGTCATCGAGCGTCATCGGTGTGCGCGTGAGGAAGCCCATCACGAACCCCTCGATGTTCTTCTGCGAGAGCGTCGTGTGGGCCGTCGGGTCCCAGTTCCCGGTGATGTTCTCCGCCGACAGGAAGACCAGAGGCCGCGCGCTCTGGGCGAAGGCCGAGGAGATCAGGACGTCGGGGTTGATCTGCGCGCCTGCGGCGATCGCACCAAGCCGCTGAAGGAACCGCCTGCGATCCATCCCGTCGCCCTCCACCTTCGGACCGACAGCACACATCGGTCAAAAACCACAAAGCAAGCCGCGTGCCACCGTCATGGATCGCCCGAGCGGACGGGATCGGCGCTCGCCGCCGCGCGGTCGGAACTGGGATGCTCGAAGTTCGGGCACAATGCTCGCGAACTAACCGCGCTGTCGATTATCGGATCCCCGGCGCCGAGGATGCTCGTGCAGCGAGCAAACGTGGCATCAACCTCGTGTGACAAGGCAATCTGCGACCCAAATCCGCGCCGATACAACGCGAGATGGATGGTCTGTCGGTGTCTTAAACAAAAGTAGTGGGATTAAACCGCTGTCTCAGCATTACGCGCCGAGACCACCCTGCCCCGCTCGACTGTGGCCGAAAAATCTCGACTCGGTCAGAGTACACAAAAACCATGCAGGGCCCATTGACGACGCGGAATCTCTCGTGACACGTTGAGGCATCGGTGAGTTCGGACCCGCGAGAGTAGCGGCGTCCTTCGGCGAGACCGGATTCGGCTGACGACCGAACCGTGATCGGCCCGTCATCGAGAAGGCGCGCAGAACGCCGAACCAGTCACACCACCGGCACCGAATGGGTTCCGACGGCTCCCGGCCGCTCGGCCTGCCGCTCCGCGGCCGGCCCGCGCTCCGGCACGCGCCGGCCGGGCCCCCGAACGGAGATCACGATGATCGGGGACATGTCGCGCTTCGCCTCGCCGTCCGGGACCGGCGCGGTCCTGGGCCTGCTCGTGCTCGGATCGGGACTGACCGCACATCCGGCCGCGGCGCAGACCGCGACGCCGGTCGAGACCTTGAGCGATCAGACACAGGCGCGGACGAACCCGGAGATCGCCGCCAAAGCGGCGTCCCCGGTCCGCGTCGGCCCGCTCGCGCCCTTGGCGACGGAGATGGCAGCGGCCGGCTTCACCTTCGACATCAACATGTACGACTTCTATCAGGCCAGCCCGTCCGCGGGCCTGCGCACCGGGCAGCAATCGAATTCCGCGTACTTCGTCCTGTCGATGACGGCGGACATGCAGAAGCTCGCCGGTATCGCGGGCGGCAGTATCAATTTCACCGAGACGCTCTTCGGCCTGGTGCGCAACCTCAACATGGCTGGCGACATCGGCGACACGACGGTCGGGTATCAGCCGCCCTACAATCCGAACGACAACCGCCTGTCGCTCCTGACCTATCAGCAGAAGCTGCTCGACGATCGCCTCGTGATTGAGGTGGGCCGCACCCATCCGGGCCGATACTACGCCCTGCCGCCCTGCAACTCGATCAATTCCTGCTTCCAGGACATCCTGTATTTCAATGCCGGCTGGACTTCGCCGCTCTACTCGGTCTGGGGAGCGAATTTCGCCTACAAGATCTCGCCGACCACGTACATCCAGGCCGGCGCCTTCAGTGTGAATCCCGGAACCAACGTCCTCTCGGGTTACGATTGGGGCTACGAGCGCCTGTCCGGGGCCCTCGCCATGTTCGAGGTCGGCCGCGTGACCGATTACACGCAGGAAACTTATCCCGGACGCGCCTCGTTGACGGGCTTCTTCAACGCGGCTGATCACGACGACAACTTCAAGACCGTCTTCGGAACGTCCAAAGGGCTTAATCCCGGCACGCCGGTCCTTCAGAAGTCCGGAACTTCGGGCATCGTGCTGACGGGTACGCAGACCCTCTGGCGGGCCGACGGCGGACGCGAGGTCAATCCGCACCCGACCGCGATCTCGGTCTATACGGGGACCGGCTACGCCTTCGATCCGACGATCCCGATCCGCTTCAACAGCTTCGTCGGACTGCTCCTGCAGGCCCCGGATCAGAGCCGCCCCCTCGACACCTACGGCATCAAGATCAACTGGCAGCGCCTCAACGAGAACTACACGCGCTTCCTCGCCGACGCGAACTTCATCTCGGGCGGGACGGGCGCTCCCTTCTCCCGGGACAAGTTCGTGTTTGAACTCAACGCCCACTTCGCGATGCCGGGCGGCGTGGTCTTGGAGCCGGTCGTGCAGTACCTCGTGAACGGCAATTCCTACTTCAATCCATACACGGCACGCCGCCCCAAGGACGGCTTCTACGGCGGCTTCACCCTGTCGGTCCCGCTCGGCACGCTGCTCGGCTTGGCTCCGGGCTGAGACGCGACCGCTCCGCCTGAGCGGCCATCTCCGAAGCACCCAGGCTGCGCGGGCGCTCAGCTGACTCCGTCGTCCGGCCTAGTGTCCTGCGCCTGAAGTTTGTGACAAAGTGTGGGCGTGCTGGGAGGTGCCGATGGCCTACCGCGTGCCCACGTCTCTCGATCTGGGCGCCGAGGAGCGAGGCGAGTTGGAGAGCTGGGCTCGCCGCCGCAAGACAGCCCTGGGGTCTCGCCCTGCGCGCCAGGATCGTGCTGCTGGCCGCTGACGGGGCGAGCACCACCACCATCGCGGCAGAGCTGAGCACGGGCAAGCACACGGTCGGCAAGTGGCGCGAGCGGTTCGCCCGTCTGCGCACGGACGGGCTCCTCGACGACCCGCCCTCAGGAGCACCGCGCCGGATCGGGGACGAACAGGTTGCCGAACTAATCGACCGCACTCTCTCCGAACGCCCGCAGGGGGCCAGCCACTGGAGCCGGCGCAGCATGGCCAAGGCCAGCGGGGTGTCAGGCACGATGGTCGGACGGGTGTGGCGGGCGTTCGGCCTGCAGCCGCACCGGTCCGAGACCTTCAAGCTCTCGACCGACCCAGTGTTTGCCGAGAAAGTCCGCGACCTCGTCGGGCTCTATCTGGCTCCGCCCGCACGCACCCTGGTGCGGTGCATGGATGAGAAGTCCCAGGTCCAGGCGCTCGACCGTAAGCGTCGTTCTCAGGCCACGGCTTTGAGGAGCTATGGGGCGTAGGCCCAGGCTAGCAGGTCGTCGATATTGCTCTGCGGGTGGCCGGCGACGATGCGGGTGATGACGTCGGGCTGAGTCTGTTCCTCGATGATGGGCGTGTAGAGATTGACTCCAACACCGTCGAGCGCGCGATCCGGCCGTTGGCCCTCAATCGCAAGAATGCCCTGTTTGCTGGTTCGGACGGCGTAGGCGAGCACTGGGCGGTGATCGCCTCCCTGGTCGAGACCTGCAAGCTCGTCGGCGTCGAGCCGCAGGCTTACCTGGCCGACATCATCACCCGCATCATCGAGGGCCATCCGCAGCGGCACCTCTATGATCTGCTGCCATAGGCTCACCAGCCAACGCCAGCCCTCAGAGCCATGGCCTGAGGACAGCGCTTACTTTTGGACGTTTAGAAGGGCGCGTTGTGGTGGCAGATGCTGGCCGAAAGCCGCTGGTCTGCTTTCAAGTCGCAATTGCTGTGAAGCAGACACGCCGGGCCCAGGCGGCCGGCTTGTCGGAGCGATTGCACCGACCGGCATGACCCCTTCACCGCTCTCGCGCGAGAGGGTGGAAACTTACGGCTCAGCTTTCGGTTGGCCTCCCGCCAAGGAGAATCGTTATGACCGAACACACCTCCCTCAACGCCGGCCACAGTGGCGAGACCCACCAGACCGCCGACGCCGATCACCCCGTGCTGACGACCAACCACGGCACGCTGATCTCCGATAATCAGAACCAGCTCAAGGCCGGGCCTCGTGGGCCGGTCCTGCTTGAGGACGAGGTCTATCGCGAGAAGATCAATCACTTCGATCACGAGCGCATCCCGGAGCGGATCGTCCATGCGCGTGGCTCCGCCGCGCATGGCTACTTCGAGTGCACCGAGAGCCTCGCAGACATCACCGTCGCCGACCTGTTCCAGCGGAAGGGGCAGCGCACCGAGGTGTTCACTCGCTTCTCCACGGTGGCGGGCGGCGCCGGCTCGATCGACACGCCGCGCGACGTGCGCGGCTTCGCCGTCAAGTTCTACACCCGCGAAGGCAACTGGGACCTTGTCGGCAACAACATCCCGGTATTCTTCATCCAGGACGCGATCAAGTTCCCGGACCTGATCCACGCCGCCAAGATGGAGGCCGACCGGGGCTACCCGCAGGCGGCCACCGCCCACGACACGTTCTGGGACTTCATCAGCCTCATGCCCGAGTCGACCCACATGATCATGTGGGCCATGTCGGACCGGACGCTGCCGCGCACCTTCGCTAACATGGAGGGCTTCGGCGTCCACACCTTCCGGTTCATCAACAAGGAAGGAAAGAGTACCTTCGTCAAGTTCCACTGGAAGCCCAAAGCCGGCCTCGCCTCGACCATCTGGGACGAGACCGTGAAGATCGCCGGAGCCGATCCGGACTTCCAGCGCCGGGACCTGTTCGAGCGCATCGGGCGCGGTGACTACCCGACCTGGGAACTCGGCGTGCAATTGTTCGACGAGGCCTTCGCCAACAGCCAGCCCTACGATGTCCTGGATGCGACCAAGATCATCCCGGAGGAGGTGCTGCCGGTCAGGATCGTCGGGCGCATGGTGCTCGACCGCTACCCGGACAACTACTTCGCGGAAACCGAGCAGGCGGCCTTCGTGCCGAGCCACGTCGTGCCGGGCATTGGCTTCTCGAACGATCCGCTGCTTCAGGGCCGGCTGTTCAGCTACACGGACACGCAGCTCTCTCGGCTCGGCTCGGTGAACTTCCACCAGTTGCCGATCAACGCCGCCAAGGGGCGGGCTGCGGCGGCGGGCTGCCTGTTCATGAACCAGCAGCGCGACGGCCACATGCAGATGGCGGTGCCGAAGGGCCGCGCCAACTACGAGCCCAACAGCCTTTCCCGCGCGGGCGAGCCGGGCGGCGCCCGCGAGGACGCCTCGAAGGGCTACGTCACCTTCCCCTCGGAGGAGGAAGGGCAGAAGCTGCGCGTCCGACCGGAGAGCTTCGCCGACCACTACAGCCAGGCGCGGTTGTTCTTCCGGTCCATGGACCCAGCTGAGCAGGCCCACATCGCCTCCGCGCTGGTCTTCGAGCTGTCCAAGGTCAGCCTGGAACACATCCGGCTGACGATGCTCGCCAACCTGCGCAACGTCGATGAGGATCTGGCGACCCGCGTCGCCGATGGACTGGCGATGGACCTGCCCCCCGCCTCGCCGACCGCCGCACCGGTCCTTGACATGGCCCCGTCACCGGCCCTGCGCATCATCCGTGGTCCCCTCGAACGACACACACTGGAAGGCCGCACCATCGGCATCCTGATCGCCGATGGGACGGATGCGGGCGAGCTTCAATCACTGAAGAAGGCGATCAAGGCCGCGGGCGGCCATGCGATGACCATCGCCCCGAAGGTCGGCAAGGTGCCACTTTCCGACGGCTCCGCGATCGCCGCCGACGCGCAACTGTTCGGCCAGCCCTCGGTCACGGTCGATGGCTGCGCGGTGATCCTCTCCGAGAAGGCCGCCGGCAAGCTCGTGAAGGAAGCGGCCGCGGTGCAGTGGGTGATGGATGCCTTCGGTCACCTGAAGGCCATCGGCGCCAACGCCGCGGCCAAGCCGTTGCTCGACAAGGCGGGCGTCGAGGCGGATGAGGGCGTGACCGACCTCGGCGGCTTCGTCGAGGCGGCGAAGAAGCGCTACTGGGATCGTGAGCCCAAGGTCCGTACCCTGCCCTGAACGAACGAAGGGGTCGATCGCTCGAGCGGCTGCCACGCTTCCAGCGATCGTCCTTTTCGACGAAGCCTAGACGCTCGATGGATGAGGCGGCACCCGTGGCAGCCGGTCGCCTGCGGACCTGGCGCTGCCACGTCGCGCAGCCGAAGGGTCCTGTCATGCCGGCCCATTCCTCGCCTAGCTCGGTCCATGCCCAAGGCGTCGGCGCCCTCGGCGGGACATACCTGGGAGCGAACCTTTCGGGTCGGCTGCGACGTTCGTTCGGATGGGCCATTCGAGCGATCCGTCAGTGCCCCACGCTCTCGTCGTCGTCGGCGACGATGACATCCTCGAGGATGCGGGCTTCCTGACCTTCGCGGCCAGCGACGGCGACACGGCCATGGAATCGCTGGACCATGAACACGCCGCCATCGAGGTGGCCTCTTCACACGTTCAGCCAGGACCGGACGATATGCCGGAGGAGGCGCGCTTCATCGGCAAGCCCTTCAACGGCGACATGCGTCTTGCGAACCGATATGGTTGTGCAAACGCAGCGTCGAGATGGCGGTAAGCGACGTTCTGCCATCGACCTGCCGCGGTCGGGCGGCGTCAAACACGCCGCACCGCTTGCATCGGCGAGACTTGGCCGGAAGCCAACCGGCAACTTTCGGTCCGACTGGCGGAGAACAAGGCGCTCGGTCGCATCCCTATGCCGACACGATGTCCGACGGTTGTTCCTGATGTTCGGTCCTTGCCGTCCGCCCTTCACCCGGCCCATGCAGGTCAGCGCCGGCGGTCTCGGGCAGGAGCAGTGCCGCGCAGAAGGCGATCCCGTAGGCGCAGAGGGCGCAGGCTCCCATCGCCGTACCCAGCGGCAGGCTTGCGGACAGGATGCCCACCGTCGCCGGTACGACCGAGCCGAAGCCGCGGCCGCCCCCGAGGCAGAAGCCCTGGCCGCTGGCCCGGATCGAGGTCGGGAACAGCTCCGCGAAGGTCGGTAGCATGCCCGAGGCCAGGGCCCCCTGGAACGCGCCCAGGAAGAAGCTCAGGACGATGGTCGTGGTGAGGCCGATCGGCGCGAGGAGAAGGATCGCGACGTTGCCGGACTGCAGCACCAGGAAGGTCATGAAGGCGGGGCGGCGGCCGATCCGGTCCGACAGCCAGCCGTAGAGAAGCGGCCCGACGAGGGAGCCGAGGATGTTCATCGCGAGATAGCCGGTGCTCGACTTGATCGAGAGGCCGAGGGCGGTGCGCAGGTAGGTCGGCAGCCACGTGATCATCACGTAGGCGCCGCCGAAGATGCCGGTCGACATGATCGCGGCGGCGGCCGTGCGGCGCAGGTGCCGACCGGTGAAGATCGTCCAGAACGGCGGCGGCACGGCGCCGTCGCGCTGCGCAGCCCGCGCCTCGGCGTAGATGCCGGATTCCGGGACGAGCCGGCGAATGAAGAAGACGAGCCCGGCCGGGATGATGCCGATGGCGAAGAAGACGCGCCAACCCGTCTCCTCGGAGAACAGGGACGCGATGACCGGAAGCAAGCTGACCGAGATCGCGTAGCCGACCGCGTAGCTGCTCTGGACGGAGGCCGCGACGCGCCCGCGCAGGGCCGGCCGGATCACCTCGCTGATCAGGACCCCGCCCACCGCGGCCTCGCCCCCGTAGCCGAGGCCCTGGAGGAAGCGGACGAGGGCGAGGGACCAGAAGTCGCTCATGAACGCCGCCAGGCAGGTGAAACCCGCGACCATCAGGATCGTGAGCTGCAGGATCCTGACCCGACCGATCCGGTCGGCCAGGATGCCGGCGGCCCAGCCGCCGACCGCGGCCCCGGCGAGGGACGCCGTGGCGAGGTATCCGGCCTCGGCCTGCGTCAGGCCGAGCGTCGCGATCAGCGCCGGGATGACGAGGGCGTAGATCGTGGTGTCCATGGCATCGAGGCCGAACCCCGCGAAGCAGGCCCAGTAGGTTCGGCGCTCGGTCTGATCGAGCGTGTGGTACCAGCCGAGCTTCATCATGACGCGTCTCCTCCGGCCATACGGGATCGTGCGCCGCTCGGGCTGCCGGCCGGGCGGGCTGCACGGTTCGGCCGGTGCCGTCTCTTCGCGGACGGTCGCCGGCCTCTGTCTTGTCGTTCGTCAGTCCTGCGGATCGTCCACGTATTCGAGGCCGGCGGCGGCCAGCGGCTCGCGCATCGCGTAGATGTCCAGGCCGAGTTCGCCGGCCGCGAGCCGGGCGCGCTTGGCGACCTCGTTGGCGGCCCGCGCATCCGCCTGCGCGGCGACGGCCGCGGCGTCGGCGTGGGGCACGACCACGACGCCGTCATCGTCCGCCACGATCGCGTCGCCCGGCCGGACCAGGGCGCCCGCGCAGACTACGGGGACGTTGACGCTGCCGAGCGTCGCCTTGACCGTGCCCTTGGCGGAGATCGCCCGCGACCAGACCGGGAAGCCCATCTCCTTGAGGGTGCGCACGTCGCGGCAGCCCGCGTCGATCACCAGGCCGACGCCGCCGCGTGCCTTCAGCGAGGTCGCCAGCAGGTCACCGAACATGCCGTCGGTGTTGTCGGTCGTGCAGGCCACCACCAAGACGTCGCCGGGGCGGCACTGCTCGATGGCCACGTGGAGCATCCAGTTGTCACCGGGCTGCGCCAGCACGGTCACGGCGCTGCCGGCGATCGCGGCGCCCTCCCAGATCGGGCGCATGTAGGTCTTCAGGAGGCCGGTGCGCCCCTGGGCCTCATGGACCGTGGAGACGCCGTGCCCGGCGAGTGTCGCGGCGACGGCCGGCGCGACGCGGGGGATGTTGCGGACGACGACGGTCCTCATGCCAGTTCCTCCAGCGTCATCGGGAAGAGGCGCTGATAGGCCTCTCCGTAGGTCATCGCCGTGCCGGAGTTGCGGCCGCCCTGGACGCCGCGGTTGAGCGCCACGCGGGTGTAGTATTCCCAGAGGTGCTTCTGGGCGGCGAGCACCTGGAAGGCGCGGAACTTGGTCTCCCACACGGCATCGATGTTCAGGATGACCTGGGGCTTGAAGTTGCACTGCTCCGGCTGGTGCGGCTCGAACAAGAACACGGGCGGCGCAGCGTAGCTGCGGTCCGGGTCCGGCTTGTGCCCGGCGGCCTGGGCGATCACCCGCGCCTCCTGCGCCACATGGGCGGCGACCGGATGGTCGAAATTGTAGGGGTCCTCAAGGGCGTGGGTCAGCACGAAGGCCGGACCCTCCTCGCGGTAGACGTCGACGAGCCGGTCGAGGACGGCCTCGCCGACGCGCAGGGGATAGTCGCCGACGTCGAGGAACTCGATCTCGGCGCCGAGAATGCCGGCCGCCTCCTCGGCCTCGGCGCGGCGCTGGGCCTTCACGTCCTCGATCTGCACGCCGGCCTTCTTCCAGGCCCATTGGCTCTCGCCGCGCTCACCGAACGACAGGCAGACGATCTTCATCCGGTAGCCCTTGCGCGCGTGCAGGGCGATGGCGCCCCCTGCGCGCCAGACGAAGTCGCCCGGATGGGCTGTCACGACGAGGCCCGATCGCGCTGCGGCCGCCATGTCTCATTTCTCCCGAAGCGTGCGTCGATGCCCGCACGCACTATTGTGCATACAGAGTTATCGCCGCCCGACCGAGCAAACAAATGATTAGATTGAGGCTATTGATGCGCATAATCGAATAATGCCTGCAGATTCCGGCACGCCGGCGCGCTGCCACCCGACCGGGCCCTGCCGGGAGGCAGCGCGGTTCAGAGCGCGTTGAAGTACGCCTCAATCATCCGGGCCAAGCTCTCCGCCACCGGTGACAGAGTGTGATTGCGACGCGTCACAATGCCGATCGTCCGCGCGATGCTCGGCGCCCGGAGCGGCACGGCGACGATCTTTCCCTCGTCGGCGGCCTGAAAGGCGAGGCGCGGCACGACGGTCACGCCCAAGCCCCCGCGCACCATGCCGATGGCGGTGGCCACGCGGTGCACCTCGTAGGCCCAGGTCACGTCGGCGAAGCGTCCCCCCAGCCCCGCCGCGATGAGCAGGTTGTTGCCGGTCTGCTCCCCAATCTTGATGAGGATCTCACGGTCCAGCTCGGACCACGTCACCACCTTCGCGTTGGCGAGGGCGTGATCGGCCCGGCACACCAGCACGAAGGCTTCCTGGTGGATGGGGGTGATGTCGAGATCGTAGTGCTGCGCCGACATGATGGTGATGCCGAACTCGGCCTCGCCCACCCGCACGCGCTCGATGATCGCAGTGGCCGATTGATCGAGGACGCGCACGAGCACGCCCGGGTGGGCAGCGCTGAAACCCCGCAGGATGACGGGAAGATGGTGGCCGGCGATCGTCGGCAGGCAGCCGAAGCGGACGAGGTCCTGGCTCTCGCGGCCTTGCCGCCGCAGGGTTCCGAAGATCTGGGAGAGCTCGTCGACGATGCGCTGCGCGCTCGGCAGAAGCTCGACGCCGGCGGGCGTCAGCGTCACCTGCCGCGTCGTCCGCGCGACGAGCCTGACGCCGAGTTCGTCCTCCAGCTTCTTCAGGCGGTGGCTCAGCGCCGCCTGAGAGAGGCTGAGGCTGGCCGCGGCCCGGTTGAAGCTTCCCCAGTTGGCGATGCTGAGGAAGGCCTGAAGGCCCAGGAAGTCGATCCGCTCCATCACCCCTCGCCGTCGAAACGCGGCGCCAGCATTCGCACGGACGAAGAGGCCGCCGCTACGGATCGGCCCGCTGCCGGGCGACCATAAGGCGACGCCGCGAATGCCGCCGAGGCTCAGGCGAAGAGGCCGGTGCAGACCGCGCGCATGTCGGGGACCGCCTCCAGATTCCGGACGGCGGACACAATTCGCCCGGCCCGGTCGCGCGGCAGCCCGGCGAAGTCGGCGCAGCCCTCGAACTTGGCCACGGTGTCATCGAAGCTCATCGGTTTCTCCGGACTGCCCCGGGCGAAGTCGCCCTGCCCTGAGAAGGCTCGCCCGTCCGTCAATCGGACCTCGACGTAGCTGCGCATCTTGTCGGCGCCGGCCGCGTCCGCGTCCGGGTTGTTGTAGAAGTCGACCCGCGCGACCATGGCCTGCAGTTCCGGCCGGTTGACCACGTCGTCCTGGAACTGCCCGAGCCCGGCCTTGCCGAGCACCAGCAGCACGGCCATGCAGTATTCCATGCTGAACTTGGCCTGCAGGCCCGTTCCGGGCCGATGGTGGATCAGCGTGTTGAGCATCTGCCGATTGGTGCCGATCCGGACCTGAGCCACCTCCTGCGGACGGATGCCGTGCCGCGCGATGAGATCCGCCATCACGTCCATGGCGGGGTGCGTGAGCGAGCCCGAGGGATACGGCTTGATCGACACGCCGGGCGAGAGCAGCGACCACGGCCGGCCCAGGCGGCCGACGATCGCCCCGGGATCCCAGCCGCCTCCGAAGGCGGCAAAGAAGCCGCGCTTGGCCTCGAGGATATCCTCGGCCGCCGTCCAGCCCAGGGCCGCGAGGTCGGCCGCCACAATGCCCGCCTCGGCGCTGTGGCCGGCCTGGAACGGCTTGGTCATCGTGCCGAAATTCTCGCGCAGGCCGCCGGCCTCCGCGCCGGCCACCCCGAAGGCGTTGCGCAACTGCTTGGCGTCGAGGCCGCGCAGCTTCCCCGCGGCCGCCGCCGAGCCGAACACGCCGCACATGCTGGTGGAGTGGAAGCCGCTCTCGTAGGAGCGGGGCGCGATCGCCTCGGCAAGCTTCGTGGCGACCTCGACACCCAGATGATAGGCCAGCATGAAGTCGCGGCCGGACCTATTCAGGGCTTCCGCCAGTGCCAAGGCGGGGGGCAGGGTCGGCACCGTGGGGTGGGTCAGCAGACCGTAGACGCGGTCCTTCGCGGCGGCGAGCTGCGTGTCGTCGAAATCGTCGGCGTGGATGGCGACGCCGTTGGCGAAGGCGGCGAAGCGCGGGGCGGCGTGCTGGTCCGTGCCGAGCACGGTGGACAGCCCGTTCAGGACGCCGAGCTCGGCGAGGTAGCGATGCACGATCGGGCCGGTCTCGGCCTTCTGGCCGGCGATGGCGAGGCCGAACGCGTCCAGGATGTGCTGCTTGCCGAGCGCGATCAGCTCCGGCGGCAGGTCCTCGTAGCGGGTCGCGACCACGAAGGCGGCCGTTTCCGCCGTCACCCCGGCGGCGCCGGCCGGCGCGTCGGCGGCGAAGGCTCGTCGGGATGCGTCGGGCAGAAGGCTCATCCCGGCGCCGAGGGCCGCCAGGCCGGACAGGAATTGCTTGCGGCTCAACGTCATCGACGGATCCTCCTGGCTTTAGCTCGTCGCGTGGCGCACCGTCCCCGACGCCCCCGGGTTCGCTCAGCTCAGGCGCAGTAGCCTCGCGACGTCGCGCATGGTCCCGACCGTCTCGAGGGCGAGGACGGTTTCGATCAGCCGGGATGTTTTGTCCGCGCCGAGGACCGGCGCCATCAGGTCGCGGCACTTGGTGACCACCTCCGCGCGCGGCATCGGGTTGTCGGCCGTGCCGCGGACCGCCAGCACCTTGTCGGACAGGACCGTCCCGTCGTTCAACGCGATCTCCACGATGGCGGCGCGCGCCGGTTCGAGGCGCTCCAGCTCGTCGCTCGGGATCAGCTGCACTTTGGCGCGCAGACGCAGGACCATCGGGTCGGCCATGCGGTCCTTATCGTGCGCCGCCTGGAACGAGGCGCTGCCGTCGAGCAGCATGATCGCCACCATGTGCTGGAGGCAGATGTCGGGCATGTCGCGATTGTCGACCACCCGCGCCTCGGTGTGGGCCACGCGCACGATCACCGACTGGATCGTCCCGGGATCGATGGACCGCCGCCGCAGGATGTTGCTGAGAGCATCGAGCGGCGCCTGGATCGGGGAGCCCACCGTCCATTTCTTGATGTTGGTGCGGGTGATCTCGTAGCGCTCGCCGAGGCCGGCCGTCAGCTCGTCGAGGTGGGCATCGGGCGCGTAGGCCAGGAAGTAGTTGTCGGCACCCGAGAAGATGTCGTCGATGCCCGTGCAGCCGGCCTTCACCATGAGGGCCGCGGTCAAGCCGCTGCGCGCGGGCATGCCGGCGAACACGAAGGACTTTTCGATGTGCTGCGTGTCGCGAGTCCAGGCGCCGATGCCGGAGGATTGCTGGGCGGCGTAATCGAGGACCCAGCGCATCTGCTGCGCGTCGAGCCCGGCGGCGCAGGCGGCCGCCGCCGCGGCCCCGAAGGCCCCCGCGATGGCGTGGGTGCTCTTGTGGCTGGTGTTGCGGAACGGGATTGCGTCGAAGCTGAGGGTGACCCGTGGGCCGACGTCGTAGCCCAGTGTCACGGCGCGCAGGAAGCGCGTGCCGTCGATCCCGAATTTCTCCGCGGCGGCGAGCGCCGCCGGCACGATCGGCGCGCCCGGATGCGACTGCGAGAACTCGTTCGAATCGTCGGTCTCGTCCGAATGCGCCAGCATGCCGTTGACCAGCGCCGCCACGAGCGGGTCGGCCGTGGCTCTGGAGGCGACGAGCGTCGCGTCGCCGGAGCCGCCGTAGGAGGCCGCGAAGCTGTAGGCCGCCTTGGCCGGCAGCAGGCCGGAGCCCGACACCATGGCGGCGAAGGTGTCGAGGATATGGTGCTTGGCCGCCTCGATGACTGCGTCCGGCAGGACCCGGTCCCCGGCCTCGGCCATGTAGGCGCTGAGCTTCGCCATGACCGGACTGATCGTGCCTGCGGCCGCCAGGGCGCGCAGCGGCACGGTCCCCAGGATGGCAGCGACGCCGACGCCGCGCAGCAGGGCCCGGCGGCTCGCCTGCATCGGATTGGTTCTCGGTGACATCGGGACTCCGGGCGGTTCGTGCAGCGCGCGGCTCAACCGCGCTCGGGGATCGGCGAGAGGACGGGCTCGCCCGCGAAGAAGGCGGTGAGGTTGGCCACGACCTGACCGATCGTCGCCTCCAGGGTCTCCGGGGAGCGCCCGGCGATGTGGGGCGACAGCACGACGTTCGGCAGCGCGCACAGCGCCGCCGGCACCTCGGGCTCGCCCTCGATCACATCGAGGGCCGCCCCGGCGAGGCGGCCCGCCCCCAGGGCCTCGATCAGGGCGTCGGTGTCCACGACCGAGCCGCGCCCGACATTCACGAGGAAGCCGCCAGGACCGAGGGCGTCGAGGGCCGCGCGGCCGACGCAGTGGCGGGTCGCGGCGCCGCCCGGCAGCGCCACGAACAGCACGTCCGCCCAGGCACAGAGATTGCCCAGGCTCGGCGCGTAGTCCCACGGCGCGTCAGGGACAGGCCGGCGGTTGTGGTAGCGAACCGCCATGTCGAAGCCGGCGCAGCGCCGGGCGATTTGGCTGCCGATCCCGCCAAGCCCCAGGATCCCGGCGCGCTTGCCCTGCGCCCCCGGCCGGGCGGTCCCGCCCTCCCGCCAGCGGCCCGCCCGCACGGCGGCATCGAAGCGCGGAATGTCGCGCAGCACCGCCAGGAACAGGCCCAGTGCGTGATCGGCCACGCAGGCCGCGTTGGTGCCGGTGCCGTGCGTGATGACGATCCCGCGCGCCCGGGCCGCCGTCAGGTCGACACCCTCGTAGCCGACGCCCTGCGCGCAGATGATGCCGAGATCCGGCAGTGCGTCGATCAGGGCGGCCGGGATCGGCGTCGTCCCGTTCGTCACGATGGCCCGGATGCGTTCGCCCGCCCGCGCGGCGACCTCAGCGCGGGCCTCGGACGTGAGGGCTTGATGGACGGTGAAGTGCGCCTGCAGCCGGTCGAGGGCGAAGGCCGCGAGGTCGATCGCCAGCAGCACGTCCGGCCTGAGCACGTCCGCCTTGTCCCGTGATGCTTCACTGCTCATGTGCTTCGCCGCCTCGGAGGTTCACGGGGTCGGCCCGACGGGGATCCGGTGCAGGCGGTCGGGTCCGAGTTCGGACAGGGTGTTCGCGCCGAGCAGGCCCATGTTGCGGACGATTTCGTCCCTCAGGATCGCGATCGCGCGCTCGACCTCAGGCTGGCCGCCGACAGCAGCGGCGTAGAGGAACGGCCGTCCGACGAACACGAAGGCGGCGCCCAGCGCCAGCGCCTTCAGCACGTCGGTGCCGCGGCGGAAGCCGCTATCGATCATCACCGGGATCGTGCCGCCGAGCGCCGCGACGACCGCCGGCAGGGTGCGAAAGGGCGAGACGGTCGCGTCGAGCTGGCGGCCGCCGTGGTTCGACAGGATCACGCCGTCGGCCCCGAGATCCCGGGCCACGACGGCGTCGGCTGCCGCCATGATCCCTTTGATGACGAGCCGGCCGCGCCAGCGCGCCCGCACCAGCCGCAGGTGGTCCCAGCACAGGTGGTCACGGTTGCCGAAATCCCGCAGCACCGAGGCGGACAGGATCGGCGCCCCCCGCACCGCGTAGGAATTCTCGAAATGCGGCATGCCGTGGCGCACCAGCGTGCGCAGGAACGTGCCCGCGGTCCAGCGCGGGCGCGAGAGCCCGTCGAGGGCCAGCCGCAGGCTCGGCCGTAGCGGCGTCGAGAAGCCGGTGCGGGTGATGTTCTCGCGGTTGCCGGAGATCACGGTGTCGACGGTCACGACCAGCGTGCCGAAGCCCGCCCGGGCCACCCGGTCGACCAGGGCGGCGATCCGGTCGGGCTCGGCGGGCAGGTAGGCCTGGAACCACGCGTCCGGGTTGTGCGGGATCACGTCCTCCATGCGGATGAGGGAGGAGCCGCTCATGATCATCGGCACCCGCGCCGCCCGCGCGGCGGCAGCCAGCACGATGTCGCCGCGATAGGCGGCGAGCGCGCTCAGGCCCATCGGGGCGATGCCGAACGGCGCGGCGTAGTCCCGGCCGAGCAGCGTCCCTGCGGCCGTGCGTGCCCCGACCCCGACGAGGACCCGCGGCACGAACCCGACCCCCTGCAGTGCCCGCCGATTGTCGTCGAGCGCCGCATTGGTCTCCGCGGCGCCCGCGATGTAGCCGAACACGGGCCGCGGCAGGTGTCGCCGTGCCGCCGCCTCGTAATCCGCCAGGGCCAGCGCGACGGGCTTGCCGCGCCGGCGCGTGCCGGCGGCGGTCTCGGCCGCCGCCGTGCCGGGGATCGCTTCCGTGTGGCCGGGCAATTTCTGGGCGCCTGACGCCATCGATCTTCCGTTCGGTGCTGGGCCGGTTGTCCCGCCGCCCGCAAGACAGCTAAGTCTGAGCCCATACTTCACAAATGTGTAAGATTGGCAGCCCACTGTCTATAGGTGTAGGCCTCCCGGCGCCGTCAAGGCATGCGTCGAAAGACGAAGCGGGGCACCCGTTCAAGCGTAGGACATGCGACAGAGCCGAGTCTTGCGGATCGCCCTCTCGCTGCGGACGGAAGCGGGCTCTAAACATAGGCGGTGCCGGGCTCCATCAGAAAATTCATATCCGTGCATTGCGGCCGCATCCGCGGCGAGCCATCAAGGTCGTCGGAGTCAAGCCGGAGGACGCCGATGAGCCGCGACTGCCTCGCCCCGAAAGTCCCCGAGCCGCCGGACGTCGCGCTGCCGGACGGCGCCTGCGACAGCCACACCCACGTGTTCGGGCCCTACGCCCGCTACCCCCTCGCGGAGGACCGCAGCTACACGCCGCCGGAGAACGACGGCGCGGCCCTGCTGCGTCAGCTCGACGCCATGGGTCTCGCGCGGTGCGTGATTGTCACCGCGAGCGCCTACGGGGCCGATAACCGCGCCATGCTGGATGCACTCGCGCTGGCCCCTGGTCGCCTGCGCGGCGTCGCGGTCCTGGCCGAAGGAGTCGCCGAGGCCGAGCTCGATGCCTTGACGGAGGCGGGCGTGCGTGGCGTGCGCGTTAACCTGTTCCGGCGGGACGGCCGGCAGGTCTACCGGAACGGCATGGGGCTGGAGGTCCTGAGGACGCTCGCGCCGCGGCTGAAGGCCCGTGGCTGGCATCTCCAGGCTTGGCTGCACGCGCCGGACCTGCCCGAACTCTGGCCGGCGCTGGCCGCTTGCGGCATGCCGGTGGTGATCGACCATATGGGCCGCATGAGCACGGCCCGGGGCGTCGATGATCCGGGCTTCGCGCTGCTGTGCCGTCTCGCGACGGATGGCGCTGCCTGGACCAAGATTTCGGGGGCGGACCGCCTCACTGTCGCCGGTTCTCCCTACGGCGACGTGGACGCCTTCGCCGCCGCCCTGATCGCGGCCAATCCGGAGCGCCTCGTCTGGGGCAGCGACTGGCCGCACATCAACTATTTCGGCGGCGCGACCGACCGGGGCGTCCCGTCGGATGCGGATCTCCTACGGGCGCTGCGGCGCTGGACGGATGACCAAACCCTGAGGCGCGTCCTGGTGGACAACCCGGCCGCGCTCTACGGCTTCCCGTGAGCGGCGATGCTACCGGGACCCCGCGCCTTCCGGTATCAACGGCCGGTCGGCGGGCGGACAGGCCGGATCATGCGTTTCATAGATGTGAATAATCGTTGCGCGGTGCGGGCCTCGTGACCGTGCGCGCGGACATCCCGCCCGAGGCGCAGGGCGCGGCCGTCAAGTCGGCCCGCCGCGTGATCGAGGTGCTGGAGCATTTCGATCGCGTCCAGTGCCCGCAATCGCTCACCGAGATCGCGCTGGCGCTGGGCTACCCGGCCTCCAGCACCCTGGCCCTGCTCAAGAGCCTGCTCGCCCTCGATTATCTCTCGTACGACTTCGAGCGTCGCACCTACAGTCCGACCATGCGGGTGGCGATGCTCGGCGCCTGGGTGCAGGCTTGCGTGTTCCGCGACGGGGTGCTGATCCGCCTGATGGAGGCACTGCAGGAGGCGATCGGTGAGACGGTCGTTCTCGGCATGCAGAACGATCTTCACGTGCAGTACATCCATGTCGTCCAGGCGCGCCATCTCCTGCGCTATCACCTGCACCCCGGCACGTTCCGGCCGATCCACTCCACGGCCGCCGGGCGCATGCTGCTGGCGCACCAGTCCCGCGACGCGATCGCCCGCCTCGTCCGGCAACTCGACCGGCGCGCCGGGGTGACGCTGGACCTGGATGCCTTCTGGGACGGCCTCCAGGAGGTCCGCGCCGCCGGCTTCGCGTGGTCGGCCAATCAGGTGACCGAGGGCGCCGGGACCATGGCGGTGCTCGCACCCAAGATGGCCGACGGGCGGGCCACCGTCCTCGGCGTCGCCGGCCCCCTGTCGCGGCTCGAGCCGAACCGGGAGCGAATCCTCACGAGCCTGCGCACCATCGTCAGTCCGCCTCTCGTCGATCTCAAAAATTCACGGTTGTAAATTTTCGGGAAATGAGCGACCCTCCGGTCAACGCACGCCGTTGCGCCGGATCCCGCGGGATCCGCGCCGGACAGACGGGAGGAGACGGATGACGAGCGGCATCGCCGAGCTTCGGGGGAAGCGCTACGATCTCGATCTGCCCTCGCTGCGCGATCGGGTCTCGCCGGAGGAGTGGGAGGCGCGGATCAACCTCGCGGCCTGCTACCGGCTGGTCGCCCTCTGGGACATGACCGACATGATCGCGAACCACATCTCGGTTCGCGTCCCCGGTGAGCCGGAGCACTTCCTGATCAATGCCTACGGGCTGCTCTACGAGGAGATCACGGCCTCGAACCTCGTGAAGATCGATTTCGACGGCAACATCGTCGACAAGCCCGATTTCGACTACGGCGTGAACCGCGCCGGCTTCGTGATCCACAGCGCGGTCCACCGCGCCCGGCACGAGGTCGATTGCGTCATCCACACGCACACACCGGCCGGGATGGCGATCTCCGCGATGAATTGCGGGCTCCTGCCGATGACGCAGACGGCGATGCGCTTCTCGACGGTCGCCTACCACGACTACGAGGGCGTGGCGGTCGATCTCGACGAGCAGAAGCGCATTGTGGACGACCTCGGCGACGCCGACCTGATGATCCTGCGCAACCACGGCCTGCTGGTGGTCGGGCCGACCGTGCCGCAGGCCTTCAGCAACATCTACCGCGCGGAACTCGCCTGCAAGGCGCAGCTGATGGCGATGGCGGCGAGCACCGACCTCGTCCTGCCGTCGGATGAAGTCATCGCCAAGACCAACCACCTCTACCGGCCGGAGGTGCGCCGCCCGTTCGGCGTGCTCGAATGGCCCGCGCTCCTGAGGAAGCTCGACCGGATCGACCCGACCTACCGGGATTGAGCGCCATGGCCACGGCTCACCCGGGCACGGTGATCGAGACGCTGGCCGCCTACGCGGCCTCCGAGAAGGAGCGCCGCTTGCCGGAGGACGTGCTGCACCACGCCAAGCGCGCCCTGATCGACTGGTTCGCCGCGCTCCTGCCGGGCGCCGGCCTTCCGCCCGCGACCCTGCTGGCCGCGGCGCTCGCGGACGAGTTCGGGGCGGCCGGCGGCGCCGTGGTGTACGGCACCGGGCGCCGGGCGCCCTTGCGTACGGCGGCGCTGATCAACGCCACCGCCTCGCACATCATCGAGTTCGACGACATCTTCCGCGACGCGATCTACCATCCGGGTTGCCCGGTGATCGGCGCGGCGCTCGCCGCCGCGCAGACGGTGGGCGCCGCCGGGGCGGCGCTGCTGCGCGCGATCGTAGTCGGCTACGAGGTCTCGACGCGCATCGGCGTCGCCGTGCAGCCCTCGCACTACCGCTACTGGCACACGACCGGGACGATCGGCACCTTCGGGGCCGCCGCCGCGACCGCGTCCCTGCTCGGCCTCGACGCGGGGCGCTTCGCCCACGCGCTGGCCACCGCCGCCACGATGGCGGCCGGGCTCCAGCAGGCCTTCCGCTCCGACGCCATGTCGAAGCCGCTCCATGCCGGGCACGCCGCGGAGGCCGGGGCCCTCGCCGCCCTGGCGGCGGGCCGCGGCGTCACCGGCGCCCTCGACGTGCTGGAGGGTGAGGCCGGGTTCGGGGCGGCGATGAGCCGGGGCGCCGAGTGGGGGCACGCCGTCGATGATCTCGGGCGCCGCTACAACATCTGCGCCATGACCTTCAAGAACCACGGCTGCTGCGGCCACGCCTTCGCGGCCATCGACGCCGCCCTGGCGCTGCGGCCGGATCTCGACCTCGACGCCATCGAGGCGATCACCGTGGGCACCTACCGGACGGCCCTCGACGTCACCGACAGGCGCGCGGTCGCGACGCCGTTCGAGGGGCGGTTCTCGACGCCCTTCACGGTGGCGAGCGCCCTCGTGCACGGCAGCGTGCGGCTCGACGCGGTCTCGCCGAAGCGCCTCGCCGATCCGCGGGTCCAGGCGCTGATGCGCCGCGTCGCCATGGTGGTCGATCCGGAGTGCGAGGCCGCGTTTCCGGGACGGCGCTCGGCCGTGGTGACCATCACCCTGACGGACGGGCGCCGCCTCACGCAGCGGCAGCCGACCCGCAAGGGCGACCCGGACGCGCCCCTCACCGATGACGAGTTGGCCGGCAAGTTCCGTGAACTCGCCGCACCCGCCGTGGGCGAGGCGGCGGCGCGCGATCTCCTGGCGGCCCTGCGCGTGCTCGACACGGCTTCGGCCGAGGCGGTCGCGCGGCTCGGGCTCGGATCGCCACGGCCGGACTAGGCGGACGCGCCGCCAGAACACACCCGCCAGAGCCGCGAGATCGGCCGGCGGCCTCCAGGGAGGAGAGCGCATGGACACGCGGGCAATCCCCGCCGGCCTCGCCGTACAGGACGGCATGCGGTCGGACGGGGTGACGGACCTGGAGCGTGACACGATCCGCCGGATCAACCGGCGGTTCATGCCGATCCTCGTCGTCGCCTACATGGTCTCGTTCATCGACCGGGTGAATGTCGGCTTCGCGGCGCTGACGGCCAACCGGGAACTCGGCCTGTCGGCCACCGCCTACGGCTGGGGCGCGGGGATCTTCTTCCTCGGCTACTTCCTGTTCGAGTACCCGAGCAACGTGATGATGGGCCGGGTCGGCGCCCGCTTCTGGCTGTCCCGCATCATGATCACCTGGGGCTTCATCTCGGCCGGGATGGCGCTGGTGACCGGGCCTGTCTCGTTCTGCATCGCCCGGTTCCTGCTCGGCGTCGCGGAGGCCGGGTTCTTCCCCGGTCTGCTGCTGTTCGCCTCGCTCTGGTACCCGAAGGCGTATCGCGCCCGCTGCATCGGCGTCATGCTGATCGGCATGGCGGTGTCGAGCCTCGTCGGCGCGCCGATCTCGGGGCTGCTGCTCGGCCTCGACGGGTGGCTCGGCCTGTCCGGCTGGCAGTGGATGTACATCCTCGAAGGGCTGCCGGCCGTCATCCTCGGCGTGCTGCTGCTGTTCGTCCTGACCGACACGCCCGACAAGGCCGAATGGCTCAGCCACGCGCAGCGGGACTGGCTGCGCCGCACGCTCGCCGCCGAGCCGGTCCGGGCGCACGCCGCGCCGAACGTCTGGACGACGATCCGCGACCCGCGGGTGCTGTTCTACGCGCTGCTGTTCTTCAACGTCACGACGGCGAGCTACGGCCTGAGCCTGTGGCTGCCGCAGATCATCAAGGCCGCCGGCCTGACCAACGCCCAGACCGGCTTCGTGACCGCGATCCCCTACGCGTTCGGCACGCTGGCGATGATCCTGGGCGGCTGGTGGTCGGACCGGCACGCGGACCGGATCGTGCCGACCGCCGCCATGACCTTCCTGGTCGCCGCCGGGCTCGCGGCCTCGGTCTGGCTCGCCCAGCCGGTCGCGCAGTTCGCTGCGATCTGCGTGGTGATGATCGGGATCTACGGGCTGAAAGGCCCGTCGCTCGCCCTCTACACGGAGCGTTTTCCGGGGCCGGCGGCGGCGGGCTCGATCGCCATGGTGACGGCGCTCGGCAACCTGTCGGGCTTCCTGCCCCCCTACCTCGTCGGCTGGATCAAGGATGCGACGGGGCACTTCACATACGGCCTCCTGTTCCTGGCCATGGTCGCCTTCCTGGGCGGCGTGCAGGCCCTGCTCGCCCCCGCCTTCGAGCGCCGCGTCGCCGCGGCTGCGGCACGATGATGGAGCGCCCCGCGATGCTCGCCACCGACACCGCCCTCGGGGAAGCGCGCCCCGCCCTCCACCGCCGCATCGCCTCGATCCTCGGCGGGTCGGTGGGCAACCTGATCGAGTGGTTCGACCTTCACATCTACACGGCGTTCTCCCTCTACTTCGCGCCGCAATTCTTTCCCGGCGACTCGACGAACGTGCAACTCCTCAACGCCGCCGGGATCTTCGCCCTGGGCTTCCTGCTGCGGCCCCTCGGAAGCTGGATCTTCGGCGTCTACGCCGACCGGCACGGGCGGCGCACCGCTTTGAGCCTGTGCGTGACCCTGATGTGCGCGGGCTCCCTGCTGATCGCGGTCTGCCCCACCTACGCGCAGGCCGGCATCCTGGCGCCGGCCGTTCTACTCCTCGCGCGCATGCTGCAGGGCCTGTCGCTCGGTGGCGAGTACGGGGCGAGCTCCGTCTACCTGACGGAGATCGCGGATCCCCGCCGACGCGGATTCTTCAGCAGCTTCAACTACGTGACGCTGATCTCGGGCCAGTTGCTCGCGACCTTCCTGCTGGTCGTGATGCGGATCCTGCTCAGCACCGATCAGATCGTCGCCTGGGGCTGGCGCGTCCCGTTCGCCATCGGGGCAGCCTGCGCGGTCATCGGCTTCGCCCTGCGCCGGAACATCGACGAGACGGACCAGTTCCGGGCGCTCCAGCGCCGGGGAACGGCGGAGCGGCCGACCCTGCGCCTCCTGGCCCACCCGCGCGCGCTGATCCTGGTCGCCGGCATGACGGTGGGCGGCACGGTCGCGTTCTTCACCTACACCGTCTACATGCACCGCTTCCTGTCGAACTCGGCGGGTCTGTCCCGGGACCAGACGACGCTGGTCTCCTGCGTCACGCTGTTCGTGTTCGCCCTGCTGCAGCCGCTGCTCGGGGCGCTGTCGGACCGGATCGGGCGCAAGCCCCTGCTGCTCGCCTTCGGCGCGCTCGGGACGCTCGGCACCGTGCCGCTGATGACCGCAATGACGCGCGTCCACGATGCGTGGTCGGCGCTGGCCCTCCTGATGATCGCACTGGTCATCGTGTCCGGCTACACCTCGGTGAACTCGGTGGTGAAGGCGGAGCTGTTCCCGACCAGCGTGCGGGTGCTGGGCGTCGGCCTGCCCTATACCCTGGCGACATCCTTGTTCGGCGGCAGCGCCGAGTATGTCGGCCTTTGGTTCAAGCATCTCGGCCACGAGAGCCTGTTCTTCTACTACGTCAGCGCCTGCATCGCCTGCACGTTCGTCACGACGCTGTTCCTGAAGGAAGGCGGCATGGCGAGCCTCGACCCGGAGCGAGTCGCGGGTGAGCCTTCGGGCGGACGGGGACGTGATGGGCGGGGCGCCGGGCACGCCAGCCCGTCCTCCGTCTAGAGCCAAGCGCGACCGATTCCAGCTCCCCGACGACAAGAGCCACACCGAAGGACTGACCCCATGGCAGACCCCCAACTCATCGTGCAGCGGGACGGGCCGATCGGCTGGCTGATCTTCAGCAACGTCGCCAAGCACAACGCCATGACGTTCGAGATGTGGGGCGGCGTGCCCGAGGTGATCGCCGGCCTCGCGGAGGATCCGGAGATCCGCATCGTCGCGCTGAAGGGCGCGGGCGAGAAGGCGTTCGTGTCCGGCGCCGACATCTCCGAGTTCGAGACGAAGCGCGGCTCCGGCGAGGCCCAGATGGCCTACAACGCCGCCGCCGACGCGGCGACCGCGATCATCCAGACCTGCCCCAAGCCGACGCTCGCCATGGTGCGCGGCTACTGCATCGGCGGCGGCCTCGCCCTGGCGCTGGCCTGTGACCTGCGCTTCGCCGCCGAGGGCACGCGCTTCGCCATTCCCGCGGCCAAGCTCGGGCTCGGCTACCGCTACGCCGGCATGCGCCGCCTCGTCGATGTGGTCGGACCCTCGCGCGCCAAAGACATCTTCTACTCGGCGCGCCAGTTCGACACCGCCGAGGCGCTCGGCATGGGGCTGATCAACCGGGTCGTCCCCAGGGAGGCGCTGGAGGAGGAGGTCCGCGCCTACGGGACCCGCGTCGCCGCCAACGCGCCGCTGACCATCGCGGCCGCCAAGCTCGCCATCGACGCCGCCACCACCGAGCCCGGTCCGGATGCGCTCGCCGCCATCGACCGGGCGATCAAGGCCTGCTTCGCCAGCGAGGATTACCGGGAGGGTCCGATCGCCTTCCGCGAGAAGCGGCCGCCGAACTTCAAGGGCCGCTGAGCGGCGCCCGACCTTTCACGCGAAACCGGGAGATGCCCATGCCCTCCGCCCATGCGCTGAGCCGCTTCACGGTGCTGGATCTCACCCGCGTGCGCTCCGGGCCCACGGCGGTGCGCCAGCTCGCCGACTGGGGCGCCGACGTCATCAAGATCGAGCCCCCCGGGGGCGACCGGATCGGCGGCAACCGCGATGGCTCGGACTTCCAGAACCTGCACCGCAACAAGCGCAGCCTTACCCTGGACCTGAAGCAGCCCGAAGGCGTCGCCGTGCTGAAGCGGCTCGCGCGATCGGCCGACGTGCTCGTCGAGAACTTCCGGCCAGACGTGAAGGACCGCCTCGGCATCGGCTACGCGGCGCTGGCGGCCGAGAACCCCCGGCTCGTCTACGCCAGCATCTCCGGCTACGGGCAGGACGGCCCCTACCGCATGCGCCCCGGGCTCGATCAGATCGCGCAGGGGATGGGCGGGCTGATGTCGATTACCGGCGAGGCCGGCGGGGGGCCGGTGCGGGCCGGCATCGCGGTCGCCGATTCGAGCGCCGGCCTGTACTGCGCCCTCGGCATCCTGACGGCGCTCCTGGAGCGGGAGCAATCGGGCCAGGGGCAGTGGGTCCAGACCTCGCTCCTGCAGGCGCAGATCGCGCTGCTCGACTTCCAGGCGGCGCGCTGGACCATGGACCACGAGGTCCCGCCGCAGATCGGCAACCACCATCCGACCGCGAGCCCGATGGGCGCGTTCCCGACCGCCGACGGGCACGTCAACATCGCGCCGATCGGCGAGACCATGTGGCGGCGCCTGTGCGGCGTGCTGGGCCATCCCGAATGGGCCGAGGATCCGCGCTTCGCCGACCAGCCGGCGCGCAGCCGCAACCGCCACGCCCTCGCCAAGGCGATCAGCGCGGTGACGCGGGCGCGCACGGCCGCCCACTGGGTCGAGGCCCTGAACGCGGCCGAGATCGCCTGCGGCCCGGTCTACACGATGGATCAGGTCTTCTCCGACCCGCAGGTGCAGCATCTCGGCATGGCCGAGACGGTGGAGCACCCGCGCCTCGGGCCCATCGGTCTGGTCGCCCAGCCGGTCCGGATGTCCCGCTCGGGAGGGCATGTGCGCACGGCCGCGCCCGATCTCGGCGCGCAGAGCGAGGCGATCCTGAACGCCTTCGGCTTCGACGCGCAGGCGGTGGCGGACCTGCGGGAGAAGCGCGTGATCTGAAGACCCGCCAGCCCGGCGCCGAGACCGGGCGGCCATCAGGGGAGGACACCATGCCGGATCGGAGACGCCCATGGACCGCTTGAGCCTCGCCGCGGTCCCGGGCCGCGCCCCCACAGCCGCACGGGTGACGTCGAGCACCCGGGTCTTCTGGATCACCTGGGCGGGCTGGATGCTCGATGGCTTCGACTCGGCCATCTACATCTTCGTGCTGGTCCCGGCGGTGTCGGACCTCCTCGCGGCCGGCGGCATCGAGCCCGCCCGCGGCACGATCGCGCTCTACGGCGGCTACTTCTTCTCGATCTTCATGCTGGGCTGGGCCTGCTCGATGTTCTGGGGCTGGCTCGCCGACCGGATCGGGCGCGTGAAGGTGATGTGCCTGACGATCCTCGTCTACTCGGTGTTCACCGGGCTCTGCGGCCTCGCGGGCGGGCTTGCCTCCTTTGCGGTGTTCCGGTTCTGTGCGGGGTTCGGCGTCGGCGGCGAGTGGGCGGCCGGGACGCCGCTGCTCCACGAATCGGTGAGCGAGCATCAGCGCGTGCGCCTCGCGGGCTGGCTCCACACCGCGACGCCGACCGGTCTGCTGCTGGGCGCGGCCGCCTCGTTCTTGGCCCCGGTGATCGGCTGGCGGGGCATGTTCTTCCTGGGCGTGCTGCCCGCCCTTCTCGTGGTGGCGATCCGCGCCACCGTGCAGGAGCCGCCCCAGACACGGCAGGCGCGGACCAAGCCCGGCGCCGATCAGCCGAGCCTCGCCGACATGTTCGTGGGGTCGCAGGCCCGCACCACCTGGGCGGCCGGGCTGATGATGTCGTGCATCATCCTAGGCCTGTGGTCCTCGACCTACTGGGCGCCGACCCTGGTGATCAGCAAGCTCGTCGCGACGGGCTCGACGCCGGCCGCTGCGCAGAAGGTAGCGGCGATCAGCGGGATCATCACCAATATCGGCACACTGATCGGCTGCCTCGCGATGCCGTTCATCGCGACGTGGTTCGGCAGCCGCCGCAGGACGGCAGCGGCCTTCTTCCTGGGCGCCTTCACCATCAACCTGGTGGCCTATCTCGGCGCCGCCGTCTGGCTCGACAGCGTGACGCTGTTCATCGCGCTGCTGCCGCTCGTCGGCTTCTTCACCAACGCGGTGTTCGCGCTCTACACGATCTGGCTGCCCGAGCTTTTTCCGACGCGCCGTCGGGCCTTCGGATCTGGCTTCGCCTTCAGCTTCGGGCGCATCCTCGGCGCGCTCGGGCCGACGATCGTCGGCAGCCTCGTGGTCGTGACGGGATCGTATCCGGAAGCTCTGGCGATCATCTCGCTGATCTATCTCATCGGATTGCCGACAATCTGGCTGGCTCCTGAGACTGCGAACAAGGCGCTTCTTGTCTGAAAGCGGGACGGTCTCGCTAGATCCGACGGTCCTGCGCGATGACCGTACCCAGCAACCAGCCCGGGACGCCGC
>NZ_JBKFAL010000030.1:0-61124 GCF_053345625.1 Methylobacterium sp. D53M | reverse complement strand
ACCCGACACGATTCGAACGTGTGACCTTTGCCTTCGGAGGGCAACGCTCTATCCAGCTGAGCTACGGGTGCTGGCCGTGGCCATTCCCTAGCCCAACCGCGCCGGGAGCGCAACGGCGCCCGCACCGTCGCGTGCGGACGCGGGCGACGCGGCCAAATCTCCGGCGCGTGTTGCCCCAGCGTCCTTGCCTTCGCGCGCCGTTTCCCGGCCCCTGGGCGGCGGGCAGAGGCGTCGCGGAGCGGGCAGGGGTGGCGGAGACGACGGGCGGCCGGGATCCGCGGGCGAACAATTTCGGGTCCCTGCGCCTCCTGTTCGCGGGCCTCGTGATCCTCGCGCACGCCCCCGAACTCGTGGACGGGAACCGGTCCCGGGAGTTGCTGACGCAGGTCTTCGGAACCCTGTCCCTGGGGGAGATAGCCGTCGACGGCTTCTTCCTCGTGAGCGGCTACCTGATCACCGCGAGCTACCGCGCCAAGCGCTCCTTCGGCGACTATCTCGCGCGGCGGGCGCTGCGGATCTACCCGGCCTTCGTGGTCGCGTCCCTGCTCTGCATCGCCGTCGTCGCGCCCCTCGGCGGCGGCAACCTCGCGGCCGCCTCGCCGCTCGAGACGCTGCTGAGACTGTCGCTGCTGCTGATGCCGGTGGTCCCGGGCGCCTTCGCCGAGCTGCCCTACCCGCTGCTCAACGGCTCGATGTGGACCATTCCGTGCGAGTTCGGCTGCTACCTGCTGCTCGGCCTCGTCGGCACCGCCCGCGCCTTGCGCCGCCGCGGGCGCTATCTCGGCCTGCTCGGGGGGCTCGGCAGCCTCCTCGCCCTGCGCTGGCTCTTCCTGCCCGTCGGGCATCCGGGCGACACCCTCGGATCCCTGTCGGAGATGATCCGCCTCACCTTCGTGTTCTGCTGCGGCGGCGCCTTCCGGCTGTTCGCCGACCGGATCGCCTACACGCGGCGCGGCGCGACCCGCGCCGCCCTGCTGCTCCTGCCGCTGATGTTCAGCCGACCGCTGGCCGAGCCGGCCTTCGCGATCCTCGGCGGCTACCTGATCTTCTGGTTCGCCTTCGCGGTGCGCCCCACCGCCCTCAGCCGCGCCACCGCCCAGGTCGACCCGTCCTACGGGCTCTACCTCTACGCGTGGCCGGTGCAGAACCTGCTGGTCGCGCGGATCCCCGGCATCTCGCCCTGGACGGTCGCCGCCCTCGCCCTCGCGGCCGCCATCCCGCTCGGCCTGCTGAGCTGGTACCTGATCGAGCGGCCGATGCTCCGGTTCCGGCCGGGACCGGGCGGCGCGCGGCTGGAGCCCGACGCGATCCCGGCGGCCGCGCCCGCCCTCGGGGCCTAGCGCCGGAACGCCCGCGGCCGCCGGTAACCGGCGCCACCCCGGCGCGTTCTCGATGGACCATCGGGACGCGGCCGCGGAGGCGGGACATGACGCAGGCTCTGGAGCGCGCGACGCTCGACCGGCTGGTCGCCCTCGGCCGCGACCGGGGCCTCCTCACCGCCGACGATCTGCGCGCCGCGCTGCCCGTCGAGCGGATGGACGTCGACGCCCTGGTCCTCGTGATGCTGGAGCTGGAGGCGGCGGGCGTGAGCGTCGAGCCGGAGGCCTTCGGCCCCCCGACGGACCGGGCGGTCCCGGTCTCGGTCGCGCTTCCGGCGCCGCGGCCCGGCACGCCGCCGGTCCGGGACGCGGAGGCGGGGCAGGGCGCGGCCTTCGCGCCGCCCGCATCCGCCGCGCCGGCCGCCCCGGAGCCGGTCCCGGACGACGGCGCCGATGGCGGCCGGGCCGTCCTCCTGGCCGGCCTGGCGACCGTGCTGATTCTCGGCGCCGTGCTCCTGATGCTGTGAGCGCCCGGCGCGGAACGCATCGGGCCGCGGCTCCGTTGGCGAGAGCCGGCCGGTGACGGCCCCGAGGATTCTCGTATCCATGCGTCAGACCCCGGACGGAACCCTCGCCCTGCTGATCGCGGCCCTGCGCGAGGGCACGGCACATGTCGAGGCCCTGCTCACGCTGGCGCGGACGGAGGTCGACGGCAATTTCCGGGCGATCGTGTCGCTGATCGCCATCGTCGGCACGATCCCGGTGTTGCTGATCGTCACCTTCTTCCTCGGCCTCGACGCCGTGGTGAAGCTGCTGGCCGTGCCGTTCGGTGCCGAGGCGCCGGCCGCGCTGATCGTCGCCGCGCCGTTCCTCGTCATCGCGCTCGGCCTCGGCTGGATGGGCGCCCGCCGGATGGCGCTCTCGAACCTCGAGCCCTGGCGGACGTGGCGGCAGGTGAAGCGCGACGTCCGGGAGGTGACGCGCGCCGGCGCGTGATACCGGGACCGGAAAACCTAAAAATATCAACGTGTTTCAGAGGAATGCTCGCGCGCACTCTGAGCGCGGATCGACCGCGCGCCACGCGCGGCGTGCGGAGGGGCGCGTTCAACCGATCTGCCAGGATCCGTGCGCAAAGCTCTGCTCCGACGACTGAATCCGCCCGAGCCGGTCTGCATCTAGCCCGTCGGCGCCAGCATGGTGCCGAGACCCGGATCGAGCGGGACGTCGAGGCGGCAGCGCAGGCCCTCGGCCTCGAAGGTGAGGTCGACGGTGCCGGCGAGTTCGCGCCGCACGCCGCCGGCGATCAGCCGCGTCCCGAAGCCCACCCGGGTCGGCGCCCGCACCGGCGGGCCGCCGCGCTCCTCCCAGCTGAGCCGCAGGCGCCGCTCCCCGGCCGCGCCGGCGGCGAGCGACCACGCGACCCGGACGCGGCCCTCGCGGACCGAGAGGGCGCCGTACTTGGCCGCGTTGGTGGTCAGCTCGTGGACCGTCATGCCGAGGGCCAGCACCTCGCGGGGGCTCAGCGACACGTCCGGCCCGTCCAGGCGGATCTGGTCGTCGCCGGTCCGGTAGGGTCCGAGCTCGCTCTCCAGCACCTCGCGCAGGGGGGCCCCGCTCCAGTCCTCGCGGGTCAGGAGGTCGTGGGTCTTCGACAGGGCCAGGATCCGCGCCTCCAGGACCTCCGCGGAGCCGCGGGACTGGCGGGCGAGGGCCTGGACGGTGGCCAGGGTATTCTTCACCCGGTGGTTCAGCTCGTGCAGCATCGTGCCCTGCTGCGCCTGCAGGGCGCGCCCGCGCTGGATCTCCGCGCGCAGCTCGGCGGTGCTGCACTGGAGGGTGCCGGCCATGGCGTCGAGCTTGCTGCCGAGCCGGTCGAACTCCGCGGCCCCGCGCAGGCCGGTGCGGGCGGCGAGGTCGCCGGCCTGCCACGCCGCCGCAGTGCGCAGGAGCCGGTCGACCGGTCGCCGGATGAACACCCGCCCGGCCACGAGGGCGGCGGCGAGCGCCAGGGCCGCCCCCAGGGCGATCAGAACCAGCCCGCGGCGGGTGGCGGCGTCGATATCCGCGAAGGCGGTGGCGTAGTCGCGCCCGACGACGACGCGCACCCCGGCCAGCGGGCCGTCCGGCATCGCGGTGGCGATGATCCGCTTCCGGCCGTCGAGGCCGGCGGCGGCGCGGACGTCGCTGCCCTGGGCCTCCAGCATGGCGGCCCGGTCTGGCGGGATCGGCCTGCCGATCCAGGCCGCCTCGTCCGGGCGGCGGGCGATGATCAGGCCGTCCCGGTCCGTCACGGTGATCGCCGTCTCCGGCTGATGGAGCGCCTGCTCCAGGTGATCGGAGAGCCAGTCGAGGTCGACGGCGGCGAGCAGGACGCCCGCCGGGGCCCCCGCCGACTCGCCGACATGAACGGCCCGGGCGAAGTGGATCGACGGCCGCTTCGTCTGGAAGCCGACCGCGTAGCCGCCCACCGCGTAGCCGCCCCGCTCCAGGGCGCGGCGGTGATAGGCCCGGCCGCGGCTCGAGTACGAGCCCGCGGGCGCGCCGGCGCTGTCGCAGATCACGGCCCCGTCGGGGTCGGTGAGGGCGATCAGCAGCACGTGCGGCAGCCGCGCGGCAGCCCGCCGCAGGTAGGCGGTGCAGGCCGCCGGCTCCCGCGCCTGCACGGTGGCATCCTCGGAGATCAGGTCGAGGGCCTGCTGCATCCGCTCGGAGATCTGGGCGAAATCCTCCGCGACGTCCCGCGCGGTGGCGCGGGCGTCGGCCCGCACGGCCGCGTCGCGGCTCGCCCGCAGGGCGACCTCATTGTAGCCCTGGATCGCCAGCGCCGGGGCGAGGGCGAGCAGGACGAGCAGTAGGATGCGGGTCGTCAGCGACAGCGGCATCGGCGGTCAGTCGCGACCGGCGATCGGCGCGGGCGCCCGCGCGGCCAGGGTCTCCACGGAGCACGGCTCGGTGATCATCCGCATCCCCGATTCGAGTCCGCCGGTGGCGAAGGTCGCGCTCTCGGCGGAGCCGGCGACGCGCAGGCCCCTCGGATCCGGCCGTCGCGGCCGCCGGGCAGGCCGACATGGCCGACATGGCCGACCAGCAGCCCGGCCGCCGCGCCCGCGCCCATGGGGCGCCGCCGGATCGGGCGGATGCGATCGGCGCGCGCGGGGGCGGATTCGAGGGCCGGACGCCGTCTCATGTCGGCGTTGTTGCAGAACCGGTCGGCCCTTGCCAGTGCGCCGCGCGGTCGGGGCGGCGGGAGCGTGGGCCGGCTCGCCTCAGCGCCCGCGGGGCCGGCCGGCCTCCGGACGCAGGTGCAGGAAGCTGCGCTCGCCGGTCGCGGCCTCGGCCACGTGCTGGATCGTGTCGAGCAGATCGGACACGGCCCGCGGCCCGGCCGGCCGGAAGCCCGCCCTCGGCTCGACCCAGCGCCCCTGCGTGCGGTCCGCGGCGATCTGCGCCTCGCTCAGCGCGTCGAAATCCCGGCGTCGGGTCATGGCTCAGCCCTCCGCCGGGGACTCTGTCGGGGGCATGGTTGACGAAAGGTTAACGCCGGATCCGGCGGGGCGGCGCGCCGCGAATACCCGCCGGCTTGATCCCCGGCACAGGCCTCTCTAAACAGCGAAAACCGAGGTAAATCAATAGATTAGTGTGATTATAAACTGCGGTCTCCGGGCCGGCCCGGATCGCGGCACCGGTCGAGGTACGGCGTGCGGGGGGCGATGACCGGTTCCGCCGGACCCGCCATCGGCACCCGGGTCGTCGACACCCTGGCGGCCCTGCGGCCGCTGGCGCCGTTCTTCTGCCTGTACGTGACCTTCGGGGCGACGCTCGGCTTCCTGTCCGGCGGGGCGCCGCTGATCCTGCGGGCGCGGGGCGTGGAGCTGGCCGAGGTCGGGCTGCTGCAGCTCATCAACCTGCCGGTCGGGCTCACCTTCCTGTGGGCGCCCCTGCTCGACCGGCTCCGCCTGCCGATCCTCGGCCACCGGATCGGCTGGATCGCGGCCGCGCAGGCCGCCTCGGTGCTCCTGCTGGTCGTCCTGAGCCTCGGCGAGGCTTGGCCGCTCCCGGCGCTGCTCGCCCTGGCGATCGCCGCCTGCGCCTGCGTGGCGACCATGGACATCGCCCTCGAGGCTCTGGTGGTCGAGACCGTGCCGGCGGAGCGGCGCGCCTTCGTGGCCTCGGCCAAGCTGTGCGGCGCCTCCCTCGGCGGGATCCTGGGGGTCGGCGTGCTGGTCGGCTCCTACGACAGCCTGGGCTGGCGCGGGGCGGTCCTGGCCTGCGCGGCCCTCGACGCCCTCTGCCTGCTGCCGATCCTGGGCTACCGGGAGTCGCGCCTGCGCGAGACCCGGAGCGCCGGTGCCGGCACCGCGGCCGGTGCGGGCCCGGAACGCTGGTCGGGCTCCCTGGCGCGGCTGCGCCGCCTGGGCGGTCGCGTGCTGGTGCTCGGCGCCTACTTCGCCGCCTCCTACCTCGTGGGCGGGCCCAACACCCTGGCGCTCCTCGATCTCGGCGTCCCGCTCGGGCAGGTCGGCACGCTCACCGGCACCGTGCTCCCGGCCGTGAACCTCGTCATGGCGCTGGCGGCCGGATGGCTGGCCGCGCGGTTCGGCACGGTCCGGCTGATCGCCGTGGGTGCCCTCGGCGTCCTGGCCTCCGGGGGCCTGATGGTCGTCGCCTGCGCGGGCCGGGTGCCGGATCTCGGCATCGCCGCCGCCGTGCTGGGCTTCGTCGCGGGCGGGTTCCTGGGCGTGCCGGTCTTCAACATGATCTACCGCTGGGCCCAGGGGCCGAAGCCCGCCACCGACTACGCGCTCCTGTTCGGCGCCGCCTTCTTCGCCGCGATGCCGCTGCGGGTGGCGGCCCCGGCGCTCGCCGGCTGGATCGGCTGGCCGGGCTACTTCGCCGCCACCCTGCCGCTCTACGCCGCCGCGGTGGCGTGGCTCGCCGTCGCGGTGGACCGGACCCTGCGCGACGACGGGGCGGCGCGATGATCGCCGAGATCGCCGCCCAGGTTCCCGACACGCTCGCGGCCTACCGGGACGGGGTCGCCGAGGGCCCAGGCGGCCCGGACGCGCTGCCCCTCGGCGCCCTGCGGGACGGGGCCGTGTTCGACGCGACGCTGGCCGCCTTCGGGGCCGGGTTCGGCGCGGCGTTCCGGACCGCGGACCCGCGGGTCCGGGTCTCGTACTGGAGCCAGTTCTACCTCGCGGCCCTGGCGACGCCGGCGCTGACCGCCCTGGTGCGCCTCGGCCGGCCGCTGCCGCTCGCCTTCGAGGCGGTCAGCCTCGAGCTCGACGCGGCCGGCCGGCCGCGCCGCTTCCGCCTGCCCGCGGACGGGTCGGCCCGCGCGGCCTGCCCGGCGCCCGGCCTGACCGGGCTGGTGGAGGCGCATCTGCGCCCGTTCGTCGAGCTCTGCCACGCCCGGTGCGGGATCGCCCCCAGGGTCCTCTGGGGCAACGCCGCGGTGATCCTCGACTACGTCGCCCGGGAACTCGGGGACCCGCTCGCCGGGCTGGCTGGGGACGGGGAGGGGGCCGGCACCACCTGCGCGAGCGCCTGTACCACCACCTGCCCTACCGCCCGCGCCGCAGACCGCGCCGCCGCCTGTAACGACGTCGCGGCCTGCCTCGGATGGCGCGCCGGCCCCGGCTGCGCTAGGAGCCCGCTCGAGAGTCCTCTTGCGCAGGCGCTCTGCCCGGGACCTTCGGGCTGCCGGCGGCGGCGCGTCTGCTGTCTGCGCCACCGCCTGCCGGGGGTGCCGTCCTGCGGCGCGCTCTGCCCCGTCGAGTGCGCCGCCCAACGTTGATTCGAGCCGCGCGATGCTGAAGGCCTTCCTCGCCTATTACCGGCCGTACCGGACGCTGTTCCTGGTCGATTTCGGCTGCGCGGTGCTGTCGGGCCTGCTGGAGCTCGGCTTCCCCATCGCCGTGAAGGGCTTCATCGACAGCCTGCTGCCCCGGCAGGACTGGGGCCTGATCCTGCTCGCCGCGGCCGCGCTGGCGCTGGTCTACGTCGCCAATGCCGGCCTGATGGTGGTGGTCACCTACTGGGGCCACGTGCTCGGCATCAACATCGAGACCACGATGCGGGCGCGGGCCTTCGACCACCTGCAGAAGCTCTCCTTCCGCTTCTACGACGGCCAGAAGACCGGCCACCTCGTGGCCCGGGTGACCAAGGACCTGGAGGAGATCGGCGAGGTCGCCCATCACGGGCCCGAGGACCTGTTCATCGCCGTGATGACGCTGTTCGGCGCCTTCGCGCTGATGCTCTACGTCCACGCGCCGCTGGCGCTGATCACCGCGGCGATCCTGCCGCTGATCGCGTTCGTGTCGATCCGCTACGGCGGCCGCATGACCCGCAACTGGCAGGCCCAGTACGGCCGGGTCGGCGCCTTCAACGCGCGGATCGAGGAGAATGTCGGCGGGATGCGGGTGGTGCAGGCCTTCGCCAACGAGCCCCACGAGCGCGCCCTCTTCGCCCTCGACAACGCCCGCTACCGGGACACCAAGCTCGAGGCCTACCGGCTGATGGCGGCCGGCCTGTCGATCAACTACCTGGGCCTGCGCCTCGTCCAGATCGCGGTGCTGCTCGGCGGCGCCGCCTTCGTGGTCCGGGGCGACCTGACGCCCGGGGGCTTCGTGGGCTTCCTGCTGCTGGTGGGCGTGTTCTACCGGCCGCTGGAGAAGATCGGCGCCGTGGTCGAGACGTACCCGAAGGGGGTCGCGGGCTTCCGCCGTTACCAGGAACTGCTGGCCACCGAGCCCGACATCACCGACCGGCCCGGCGCCCGCGCGGTCGGCGCCCTGCGCGGCGACATCCGTTTCGAGGGGGTGGGCTTCGGCTACGGGCCCGGCCGCCCGGTCTTCGCCGGCCTCGACCTCGCGGTGGCGGCCGGCGAGACGGTGGCGTTCGTGGGTCCCTCGGGGGTCGGCAAGACCACCCTCTGCGCCCTGCTGCCGCGCTTCTACGAGGTCGAGGCGGGCCGCATCACCGTCGACGGGATCGACATCCGCGACATCACCCTGGCGAGCCTGCGCCGTCAGATCGGCATCGTCCAGCAGGACGTGTTCCTGTTCGCCGGCACGATCCGGGAGAACATCGCCTACGGGCGCCTCGACGCCGCCGAGGCCGAGATCGACGCCGCCGCGCGGCGCGCCCGTCTCGGCGGGCTGATCGACAGCCTGCCGGAGGGCCTCGACACCGTGGTGGGCGAGCGCGGCGTGCGCCTGTCGGGCGGCCAGAAGCAGCGCATCGCCATCGCGCGGGTCTTCCTCAAGAACCCGCCGATCCTGATCCTCGACGAGGCGACCTCGGCGCTCGACACCGAGACCGAGCGGGAGATCCAGCGGGCGCTCGCCGAGCTCGCCCGCGGGCGCACGACCCTGGTGATCGCCCACCGCCTCGCCACTATCCGGGACGCCGACCGCATCGTGGTCCTGGGGGAAGGCGGGGTCGCCGAGGAGGGCCGGCACGCGGCACTGCTGGCCGCCGGCGGCCCCTACAGCCGCCTGCACGCGGCGCAGTTCGGGCGCGGCGAGTCCGGCGCGGGCGTCCTCGCGGCGGAGTGAGAGCCGGCCTCGCTAGGGTGCCGCCGGCGCGCTCGACTCGCGCACGACGAGGCGCGCGGGGAACAGCGTCTGGGCGAGGTCGTCCGGCGCCCGTGTCCCCTCGATCAGTTCGACCAGCGTCGCGAAGGCGGACCGGACCATGTCGAGCACCGGGACATCGACCGAGGTCAGGCTCGGGACCGCGTAGGCCCCCTGGCTGAGGTTGTCGAAGCCGACGACGCGGATCTCCGCGGGGACCCGCACGCCGCCCTCGTGCAGCGCCCGCAGCACGCCGAACGCCACCCGGTCGCTGGCGGCCACGACGGCGTCCGGCCGGGCGCCGGGTCCGGCCTCCAGGAGAGCCCGCGCGGCCCGGTAGCCGCCCGCGGCGGTCCCGTCGCAGGCGACCACGAGGGCGTCGCGCAGGGGCAGCCCCGCCGCCGCGAGGGCATCCCGGTAGCCGCGGAACCGCTCGGTGGCGGCGGCGGGCCGGCGCGCGTCGCCCGCGAGCAGGCAGATCGACCGGCTCCCCGACGCGATCAGGTGGCGGACGGCCCCGTGGACCGCGTCGCGCTCCGCCAGCGCGACGTAGTGCGTGCCGGGCACCTCCAGGCCGAACACCACGAACGGGCATCGCTTGGCCTGGAGCAGGCCGATCAGCGGGTCGTCCCGATCCTCGGCGAAGACCACGAGGCCGTCGACCCGGGCCTCGCTGACGAGGCCGGCGATCCGGCCCGGGCCGTCCGGGTCGTCGGCGCGGCGGCAGCGGTGGACCAGGGTGTAGCCCTGCCGGTCGGTGACGGTGCCGAAGGTCCGGAGGACGTGGCCGTGATCGGCCGTCTCCCCCGGGCGGCCCCCGTCGGCGGCGGGCTCCGGCGCCGGAGCGAACACGCAGGCGATGCTGCGACTGGGCTTCTTGCGCAGGGACCGGGCGGCGAGGCTGGGCACGAAGTCCAGGTCGCGCATGGCCGTCTCGATGGTCTCGCGCGTGGTCCGGGCGACCTTCTGCGGGTGGTTCAGGACCAGCGAGACCGTCTGGAAGCTCACGCCGGCCCGTCGGGCGACGTCCTTGATCGTCGTCTGGCCCATCGTCACCTCGAGAGCCGGTCCGGATGGCCGCGCCCCCGCGCGGCGCCGCCTCGTTCGGTGCGCCAATCTAGATCTGTATCGATCGGAGATAAAGCCGCGGGCCGGGCGGCGAAGACGGCGTATGCCCGCGCAAAGGCTGCGCAGGACCGGTCATTCGCGCGCGAAATCCGATCCATCCTGCGGTTTCTCGGTGCCCCGATCCCGCCGTTCGGACGGCCCGCCGGGCAGGAACCTTGTCCCCCCTGTGCGGTTCGCCGGGCAGCACCTCAAGCGATGATCGGGGCGTCGGGTGCCTCACCCAATCCGGATGCCACTCCCATGATGCACCGTCGCATGCACAGACGCGCTCTCCTCACCACGATGCTGGGCGCCACAGCGGCCCTGGCGGTCACCCGCACAGCCCTCGCGCAGGTCACACCGGCCGGCGTGATTCCGACCGGCGCCTATCTCCAGATGGCCACCGGCGGCGGGCTGTTCCTGGAGAACACGGCCCGCGACGCCCACGCGAAGACCACCAATCCCGCCGTCAAGAAGTTCGCCCGCGCGGAGGTGGTCGAGCAGGTGAACCTCGCCCGCAAGATCAGCGCCTACACGGGCGGCGCCCCGATCCCGGGCCCGGCCGCGGCGGGCCCGGGTGGCCTGATCGGCGGCCTCGTCGCGGCGCCGGTGGCGGTGGCCGGCACGGCCGTGAATGCGGCGGGCAGCGTCGCCGGCAGTGTTGCGGGCGGTGTGATCGGCGGACCGGCTCCGGCCCAGGGCATGACCACCGACGCGCAGAAGGCGCAGATCCTGGCGCAGCTCAGCGCCATGCCGCCGGGGCCGCAATATGATGCC
Source organism: Methylobacterium sp. D53M (assembly GCF_053345625.1). Lineage (NCBI taxonomy): Bacteria > Pseudomonadati > Pseudomonadota > Alphaproteobacteria > Hyphomicrobiales > Methylobacteriaceae > Methylobacterium > Methylobacterium sp. D53M. The sequence goes on along the minus strand of NZ_JBKFAL010000030.1, from coordinate 50,344 downwards.
ACCTTCGTGAACGCCTCGCTCCAGGGCCATCAAGAGGCGCTGAGCATCCACGGCGCCTACGCCCGGTCGGGCGAGGATCCCGGCCTGCGCGCGATCGCCCGCGGCGCCCTGCCGCTGATCAACCTGCACATCGCCCGGCTCGACCGGATGCAGGCGATGATGGGCGCTCAGCCGGGGTGAGCGGCCGGACGACGGGGTCGGTGCGCCGCGCGGCGCACCGGCCTCCTCGCGGTTGTCTCGTAGTTGTCTCGCAATTGTCCCACCGGCCTCGAACAGGACCCCGTCAGCCGGCCCGATCGCGCAGGCGCCGCACCAATCTGAGCAGCACGCCGCGGATATGGGATCGAAGCTGGGTGTTTTCTGCCATGGGACGCCGTTCGAAGCGCCGGATCGCGGCGCCTCGAGAAACACATCCCTTGGACGGACCGTTGCTACGTAAAAAGCGGGATCGTTGCCGCGGCCGAGCCGCAGAACCACCCTCCAAGGACGTAGCCCGTGGCCCGGATCGACGGCGCCCCGCGGCCCATATGATGGGACCGGATCGTCGACAGCACGCTCCTGATGTGCGCGCGCAGCTTGTCCTTGCGGAGCGCGGCCGTCTCGACGCACGGGTCGGGCGGGTTGGCGGAGGTCGACATGTCACGGGGCCCCGGCTCAGGCGCGCCACCGCTCCGGGCCGTCGGACGACGGCGGGGGGACGCTGTAGATTCTTGTACTTGATAACGTGAGCGGAATCTCGGGCGGACGGCGCAGATCCGAGCAAACTCCATGTTTTAGATGCATTAAGGTTTATCCGACCGAAGACCTTTCCCAGTCGTGTATCGCACTACGTAGAGATATCCGGACGATCGCCGCGGGGCTGCAGCAGGGGGGAGGTCGGTGTCCGAGCGCTTCTACTTCGACCTCGAGAGCGGCGAGGAGACGATCCGGGACGACGACGGCGTGGAGGTCGGCAGCCTGGCCGAGGCCATGGCCGAGGCGCGCAGCGTCATCGCCGAGATGGCCGACGAGGTCTGCGCGGCCGATCCCGACCGGTCCTGGAGCTTGGTCGTGCGCGACGCCGCCGGGTACGCCCGCCACCGGCTGCCGATCCGGCGGTAGCGCCCGACAAGAAGCCCGCCGCGGCCTGGCCGGGCGGGCTTGAAGGTGATCTCGTCTCGGAGAAGGCCCGACCGTAGACCCGGCACGGGGCGACCGCATCCCCCATCCGGAGGACGCCGACGCACGATCCCGCGACCGCAGGCCCGCGACTGCCGACCCGCGACCGCCCGCCGCGGCAGCTCGGACGCCGGAGGACCCGCCCCGCTGGAGGAAAGATCTGCGCAGGGGACTCACGTCCTCGGCGCCGGGTCGGTCAGCCCGCGAAGGCGCGGGGCGGCAGGCCGGCGACGCCGACGTCGAGCTCGAACAGCGCGCCGGCCTCCGGCACGTGCTCGGCCCCCTGCGCCGCCGAGGTGACGAACAGCCGGTCGAGGCCGGGACCCGCGAAGGCGCAGCTCGTGATGTTGGGGGCGGGCAGGGGGATCGCGCGCAGCAGGCGCCCCGCGGGATCGAAGCGGCTGAGCCGGCCGCCGCCCCAGTGGGCGATCCACAGGCAGCCCTCTTCGTCCGTGGTCATGCCGTCGGGCCAGCCCCAGTCGTCGGGGAAGCGCAGGAAAGGCCGCTTGCCCGTCAGCGCCCCGTCGGCGGCGAGGTCGAAGGCGTAGACCGTCCGGGCGGCGCTGTCGCTGTGATAGAGGATCCGGCCGTCGCGGCTGAAGGTCGGCCCGTTGGCGACGCCGTAGCTGGTATCCATCCGCCGCCACGTCAGGTCCGGGTCGAGCCGATGCAGGGCGCCCGACACCACGGTCTCGGCCTGGTGCATGCTCCCGGCCCAGATCCGGCCGGCGCCGTCGACCTTGGCGTCGTTCAGGCGGTTGTCGGGATCGTCGGGCTCGGGGTCGCCGATCGGCGCGAGGCGGTCCGCCTCCAGGTCGTAGGTCGCGAAGCCGCTCTTCAGCCCGACGACGAAGTCGCGCCGGCCCGCGCGGGGGATGATCCAGCCGAGCGGTTCCGGGAACGGGCGCGTGCCCACGGCCCCGTCGGCGAGGTCCAGCCAGTTCAGGGCCGGCGCCTCGATATCGACCCAGAACAGCACGCCCCGCTCCGGAACCCAGACCGGGCCCTCGCCGAGCCGATCGCGCCCGGGCCGGTCGAGGATGCGGATCCGTGGGTCCATGGCGGGCTCCCCGATCTGGCCGACGCTCAGGCGCCGGCCGGCCGCGCTGCGGCGCCGGTCCGGCAACCCCAGAGCGCGTAGAACAGGACGTAGAGCTCGCAGGCGGCGGTGATCAGGAAGGAGTGCTGCAGCCCGTACCGGTCCGCCGCCCAGCCCTGCACCACCACCAGCGACCCGCCCGCGATCGCCATGATCAGCAGCCCGGCGCCCTCCTCGGTGAGCGGACCGAGGCCGCGGATGCCCAGGGTGAAGATCGTCGGGAACATGATCGCGTGGAACAGGCCGACCGAGATCAGCGCCCACAGGGCGAGGTGGCCGGTCGCGAAGGTCGCCACCAGCATCACCGCGCAGGCGCCGATCGCCGCGCCGGCCAGCACGGTCTCGGCCGGGCGCCGCTGCATCAGGTAGCTGCCGACGAAGCGGCCGACCATCATGCCGCCCCAGAGCAGGAACAGGTAGCGCGAGGCCTGGGCGTGGGTCAGGTCGCCGATCTCGGGCTGCGACACGAAGTTGATGAACAGGTTCGATACCCCGATCTCGGCGACCAGGTAGATGAAGATCGCCGGCACGCCGAGCACGAGGTTGCGGTGGCGCCAGAGCGACAGGCCGGCGCGCTCGGCCCTGGCGGCCCGGGCGGTGGTACCGCCGGAACCGCTGATGGCGGGCAGCGGGAAGCGGGCGATGACCGCGGCGAGGACGACGAGCACCACCGCCACGATCAGGTAGGGCAGCTGCACCGACTGCGCGTCGGCCAGGCGCTCGGCCGGGGTCAGGGTGGCCCCGGCGGCGGCGTTGCCCGAGGCCGAGCGGCCGAGGATCAGGTAGCCCCCGAACAGCGGCGCCAGGGTCGTCCCGAGGGAGTTGAACGCCTGCACGAGGTTGAGCCGCGCCGGGGCGCTCTCGGCCGGGCCGACCACCGCCACGTAGGGGTTCGCGGCGACCTGCAGGAGGGTGATGCCGCTGGCGATCACGAACAGGGCCGTGAGCGTGATCGCGTAGGAGACCCGGTGGGCGGCCAGGATCATCCCGAGCGTGCCCAGCGCCATGATGCCCAGTCCCGTCACCAGGGCGCGCTGGTAGCCGACGCGCTCGATCAGCTTGGCCGCCGGGATCGAGGCGACGAAGTAGGCGATGAACCAGACGGACTCGATCAGCGTGGTCTGCGTGTAGTCGAGGTCGAATACGCTGCGCAGGTGCGGCAGCAGCGTGTTGTTGATGACCGTGATGAAGCCCCACATGAAGAACAGGCTCGCCAGCAGCGACAGGGCCGGGCGGTAGCCGCCCCGGTCGCGCGCGGCCTCCGCCCCCGTCCGGGGCGCCGCGGTCCCCGCGGTCGCGATCGGTCCTGCCATCCGGCGTTGTCCTCTGCCTCTCGGGCCACCTTGTCGGGGTCCTGTGTTGTTCCTTTTATTTGTCTGAGTATATATCGGGTTCGCGGACGTCAACCGCGAGTCCCGTCGCGGTCCGGCGCACGACCGGCGCGGCGGGCGGAATCACGAAGGGGGAGAGCGCGATGCGTGGAGTGGGATCCCTGGCGCTGTGCGCCTGTGCGGCCCTGCCGGGCCTGACGCCGGCACCGGCCCGGGCGGCCGAGCCGACCCGGGCGGTGTTCGGCACGCTGCCGGACGGCCGGACGGTGGAGGAGGTGACGCTGACGAACGGCAAGGGCGTCACGGCGCGGATCCTGTCGTGGGGGGCGCTCCTGCGGAGCCTCGACGTGCCGGACCGCTCCGGCAAGGCCGCGGACGTCGTGCTCGGCTACAATGACCTCGCCTCCTACCTGGCCAAGGGCAACTATTTCGGCGCGAGCGTCGGGCGCTACGCCAACCGCATCCGCGCCGGGCGCTTCACCCTGGACGGCCGGACCTACACGCTGGCCATCAACGACGGCCCGAACGCCCTGCACGGCGGCGCGTCCGGCTTCGACAAGCAGCTCTGGACGATCACCGCGGTCAAGGGCGGCGCGGCCCCCTCGGTCACCCTGCGCTACGTCAGTCCGGACGGCGAGGAGGGCTATCCCGGCACGCTGACGGCGACCGCCACCTACGCGCTGGACGACACGAACACCCTCACGGTCGCCTACGAGGCGACGACCGACAAGCCGACGATCGTCAACCTGACCAACCACAGCTTCTTCAACCTCGCGGGCGAGGGCTCGGGACGCTCGATCCTCGACCAGATTCTGACCATCCCGGCGGAGCGCTTCACGCCGGTCGACGCCACCCTGATCCCGACCGGGGAACACCTGCCGGTGGCCGGCACGCCCTTCGACTTCCGCGAGCCCGCGGTGATCGGCGCGCGGATCCGCGACGGGCGGGACGCGCAGATCGTGCGCGGGCGCGGCTACGACCACAACTGGGTCGTGACCGACGCGCCCACGGCCGAGCCGCACCCGGTGGCGCGGGTCGAGGATCCGGGATCGGGCCGCGTCCTCGACGTGGCGAGCAACCAGCCCGGCCTCCAGTTCTACGCCGGCAACTTCCTCAACGGGACCGCGGTCGGTAAGTCCGGCCTTGCCTACCGCCAGTCGGACGCCCTGGCGCTGGAGCCGGAGCTCTTCCCCGACACGCCGAACCAGGCGGCCTTCGGCTCGGCCCGGCTCGATCCCGGCAAGACCTACCGGAACGTGATCACCTACCGCTTCTCGACCAGCCCCGCCCACCGGACCCAGAAATGACCGACCGACCGATTGCACGGCCCCTGCGCTCGCGCGCGTGGTTCGACAACCCCGACAATATCGACATGACGGCGCTCTACCTGGAGCGCTACCTAAACTTCGGCCTCAGCCTTGAGGAGCTGCGCTCGGGCAAGCCGATCATCGGCATCGCTCAGACCGGCTCGGACCTGTCCCCGTGCAATCGCCACCACCTCGTCCTCGCGGAGCGGATCCGCGAGGGCATCCGCGAGGCGGGCGGGATCGTCCTCGAATTCCCCGTCCACCCGATCCAGGAGACCGGCAAACGGCCGACCGCCGGCCTCGACCGCAACCTCGCCTATCTCGGGCTCGTGGAGCTGCTCTACGGCTACCCCCTCGACGGGGTCGTGCTGACCACGGGCTGCGACAAGACCACCCCGGCCTGCCTGATGGCGGCCGCCACCGTGAACATCCCGGCCATCGCCCTGTCGGTGGGGCCGATGCTCAACGGCTGGTTCAAGGGCCAGCGCATCGGATCCGGCACGATCGTCTGGAAGGCCCGCGAGATGCTGGCGGCCGGCGAGATCGACCATGACGGCTTCATCAAGCTGGTGACCTCGTCGGCGCCCTCGACGGGCTTCTGCAACACGATGGGCACCGCCACCACGATGAACACGCTGGCCGAGGCGCTCGGCATGATGCTGCCCGGCTCGGCCGCGATCCCGGCACCCTACCGCGACCGGCAGGAGGCCGCCTACCTGACCGGGAAGCGCATCGTCGCCATGGTGGCCGAGGACCTGAAGCCCTCCGACATCCTGACCCGCGACGCCTTCCTCAACGCCATCGCGGTCAATTCCGCGATCGGCGGCTCGACCAACGCGCCGATCCACCTCGCGGCGATCGCCCGCCACATGGGGGTCGCGCTCGACATCGCGGACTGGCAGACCCACGGCCTCGACGTGCCGCTCCTCGTCAACCTGCAGCCGGCGGGCGCCTATCTCGGCGAGGATTACTACCGCGCCGGCAGCTTGCCCGCGGTGCTGGCGCAGCTCATGCGCCGCGGCCTGATCCGCGAGGGCGCGCTGACGGTGAACGGGCGCACCCTCGGCGACAATTGCCGCGGCGCCGCGATCGAGGACGAGGACGTGATCCGGCCGATCGACCGGCCGCTCAAGGAGGCGGCGGGCTTCCTAGTCCTGCGCGGCAACCTGTTCGACGCCGCGGTGATGAAGACCAGCGTCATCGGCGCGGAGTTCCGCAGCCGCTACCTGTCGAACCCGGAGGATCCGGACGCCTTCGAGGGTCCCGTCGTGGTGTTCGACGGGCCGGAGGATTACCACGCCCGGATCGACGACCCGAGCCTCGGCATCACCGAGGAGACCCTGCTGGTCATGCGCGGGGCCGGGCCCGTGGGCTACCCGGGGGCGGCCGAGGTGGTGAACATGCGCCCGCCCGCGCAGCTGATCCGGGCCGGCGTGCACGCGCTGCCCTGCCTCGGCGACGGGCGCCAGTCCGGCACCTCCGGCTCGCCGTCGATCCTCAACGCCTCGCCCGAGGCGGCGGCCGGCGGCGGCCTCGCCCTCCTGCGCACCGGCGACCGGGTGCGGATCGACCTGCGCCGCGGCACCGCCGACATGCTGGTCGACGCCGACGAGATCGCCCGGCGGCGCGCGGCCCTGGAGGCGGCGGGCGGCTACGCCTATCCGGCCTCGCAGACCCCCTGGCAGGCGATGCAGCGCGCCGCGGTGGGGCAGATGCACACCGGGGCGATCCTGGAGGGCGCCGAGGCGTTCCAGCGCATCGCGCAGACGCGCGGCGTGCCGCGCGACAACCACTGAGGCCGCTGAGGCCACTCGGGCCACTCGGGCCACTCGGGCAATGTCCGGGCCGGCGGCGCCCCGCCGCCGGCACCGTCAGGGCCGCATCGCCAGCTCGGTGTCGGCGAGGGCGAGGCGGACCAGCTCGGTCATCGTCGCGCGGGCGGCGTCCGGGTCGCCCGCCACGATCGCGTCGTAGAGGGCGCGGTGATCCGGCATCGGATCCCGGGGCAGGCCCTGGCGGCGGTGCTTGAAGATCGTCGTCCACGTGACCGCGGCGGCGATGGAGCTCGACAGGGCGATCAGCGCGCCGTTGCGGGCCGCTTCCAGGATCGTGTTGTGGAAGGCCTGGTCGGCCGCCCGCCCGGCCTCGGTGGCGAGGCCGTGGCGGCCCATCTCCTCCAAGGCGTGCCCCATCCGGGCGATGTCGAGGCCGGAGCGCCGCTCGGCCGCGAGCGCGGCCGCGGCCGGCTCGACGATCATCCGCAGCTCGAACAGGTCGCGGATGAAGGACTCGCTCGGCTCCGACTCGAAGGCCCAGGCCAGGATGTCGGGATCGAGCAGATTCCAGCGGCTGCGCTGGCTGACGCGGGTGCCGGTACGCGGGCGGCTCTCCACGAGCCCCTTCGCGCTCAGGATGCGGACCGCCTCGCGATAGGCGGTGCGCGAGACGTTCAATTTCTCAGAGAATTCGATCTCGCCGGGCAGCACGTCCCCGGGCGCGTAGCGGCCGCCGAGGATCGCCGCGCCTAGATCGCGGGCGACCGAGCCGTGGATGCGGCGCGACCCCGAGGCAAGGGGCAGCGTCACATTCTCCGAGCCCCGCTCCTGCCTCACCGCATCCACCTCCGGTCCGGGCCACCGGGTCGGGGCAGGAACGGCGTGATCGTATCCTGAAGTTGTAGGAGCGCAAATAGGAACGCCCGCCGCACCGAAGTCGCGGCCGCGCTTGCGGCCAGAGGCGAACTGCTCTAGCCTAATTGTATGAGTAGTTAATCGACAGGATCCGTCACGGTCCGCGGCAGCGTCCGGGTCGGCGCGGGCGTCGCCCCCGCGATGGCGCAGGGCGGTCCGTTCCCGGCGACTTCGGGCGGCCGCGACGGCGCGGTCGGGCCGCTGGCGACCGAGCGGATGCCGCGCCCAGTCCTCCACCGGGACCTGGCGCGCCGGATCGACGGCGCTCGCGCCCCGCAACCCGGCCACTGACAGGCCGCCGCGCGACCCTCGACGGCCGCGCGTTCAGGACGCCCCGAAGCGGTCGTCCCCGGGAGGACACAGATGGGACGATCACTCCTACAATTTCGCGCCGCCGACGGGCAGCGCGGCGTCGCGCTGCTCGCCGACGGCCGGGCGCGGCGGGTGCTCGGCGTCGACAGCGTGCTCGCCCTGGCGCGGAGGGCTCTCGCCGCGGGGGACGATCTGGCGGCGACGGCGGAGCGCGCGGGGCTCGGCGCGCCCGTCGATCTCGACGCGGTCCGGCTCCTGCCGCCCGTCGATCACGCCGATCCCGCGCACCTCCTGCTGAGCGGCACCGGCCTGACGCATCTCGGCTCCGCCGAGGGCCGCGACGCGATGCACCGCGCGGCCGCGGCCGACCCGGCGCCGACCGACTCGATGCGTATGTTCCGGATGGGCGTCGAGGGCGGGAAGCCGGCGCCGGGCGAGACCGGCGCGCAGCCCGAGTGGTTCTACAAGGGCGACGGCTCCGGCCTCGTCGCCTGCGGCGAGCCGCTGGTCTCGCCGGCCTTCGCCCGCGACGGCGGCGAGGAGCCGGAGATCGCCGGGATCTACCTGATCGACGCCGACGGAACGCCGGTGCGCCTCGGCTTCGCCCTGGCGAACGAGATCTCCGACCACGTGACCGAGCGCGGCAATTACCTGTGGCTCGCCCATTCCAAGCTCCGCCCGGCCGCCCTCGGCCCGGAGCTGTGGCTCGGGGCCCTGCCGCCGGACGTGCGCGGCACGAGCCGCATCCTGCGCGACGGAGCCGTGCACTGGGAGAAGCCGTTCCTGTCCGGGGAGGCCAACATGTCCCACAGCATCGCCAATCTGGAGCTGCACCACTTCAAGTACGCGCCGTTCCGGCGCCCCGGCGACGTGCACGTCCACTTCTTCGGGACCGCGACCCTGTCGTTCAGCGACGGCGTCGCGACCCGGCCGGGCGACGTGTTCGAGATCGCGGCGGCGCCGTTCACGCTGCCCCTGCGCAACCCGCTGGCGATCGCGCCGGCGGACGCGCCGTCCGTGCGGGCGCTCTGACATGGCGGCCCCGATCCGCATCGGCCTCGTGGGCGTCGGCAAGATCGCCCGCGACCAGCACTTGCCGGCCATCGCCGCCTCGCCGGACTACGCGCTCGTGGCGGTGGCGAGCCGGCACGGCGGCCTCGACGGGGTGCCGAGCTACGGCAGCCTGGAGGCGATGCTGGCGGCGCACGGCGACCTCGACGCCGTCGCCCTGTGCCAGCCGCCGCAGGCGCGGTGCGCGGCGGCCCTGGCGGCGATCGCGGCCGGACGCCACGTCTTCCTCGAGAAGCCCCCGGGCGCGACGCTGGCCGAGGTCGGGCTCCTGGTCGCGGCCGCGCGGGACCGGGGCGTGAGCCTGTTCGCGAGCTGGCACTCCCGCTGCGCGCCGGGGGTGGAGCCCGCCCGCCGGTGGCTGTCGGGCCGCAGGATCCGGTCGGTGGCGATCGCCTGGCTGGAGGATGTCCGGCACTGGCACCCGGGCCAGGACTGGATCTGGGACGCGGGCGGGATGGGCGTGTTCGATCCGGGGATCAACGCCCTGTCGATCGCCACCCACATCCTGCCGCCGTTCTACCTCACCGGCGCGACCCTGTCGGTGCCGGAGAACCGGCAGGCGCCGATCGCCGCCGACCTGCACTTCGCGGACGCCGCAGGCACCCCGATCCGCGCCCGGTTCGACTGGCGCCAGACCGGGCCGCAGACCTGGGACATCCGCGTCGAGACCGACGACGGCCCCCTGGTCCTGTCGCGGGGCGGGGCCGCCCTGTCGATCGCCGGCCGCGACCAGCCGCTCCCGCCCGAGGCGGAGTACCGCGGCCTCTACGACCGCTTCGCCGCCCTGGTCCGCTCCGGCACCAGCGACGTCGACCTGAATCCGCTGATCCACGCCGCCGACGCCTTCATGCGCGGCGAGCGCCGCGCGGTGGAGGCCTTCACGGACTGACCGGGAGGCCCCCCTGCGGGACACGAACGCGACAGAGCTAGGCAAGGCCGCGCGGTTGAGGGGGAGTCACGCATGGGAAAGCATCGGGGAAAGCATCGGGCAAAGCATTGGCGATGGGCCGCGCTGGCGTTCTGCGCCGCGTCGATCACGGCGGGCGCGGGCCCGGCGGTCGCGCAGGTCGAGGCGACGGCCCCGGACGGGGACCGGCCCCGGTGAATCCGGGACCGAAGGCGAGCCCGGCGCAGAAGGCCCGGTACCGGGCGAACCGCGCCCGGCGGCGGGTCATCCGGGAGGCGCGGAGCTTCTCGGGCGCCAGCAGCGCCGCCGCCAGCCTCGACATGCAGGGCAGCAGCGCGACGCCGCCCAGCCTGCCGCCGGGCACCCTCGATCTCGGCAACGGGATCAGCATGGTCCTGAACTACACGGGCGAGTTCGCCGCCAACCCGTCCGGCGGCATCCGGCAGGGATCGGCCTATGCAGGCCAGATCGCGTTCGGCCTCGACGCCGACCTCGGCCGCCTCGCCGGCATCGACGGCGGCTCGGTCCACACCGTCGTCACCCAGCGCCACGGCCGGAGCCTGGCGCAGGATGACATCGGCTTCAACGGCAGCGTGCAGGAGATCTACGGCGGCGGCCAGACCGCCCACCTGACGCTGCTGTCCTACGAGCAGAAGCTGCTCGACAACCGCCTCGACTTCGAGGTCGGCCGCCTGCTCGCCAACCCCAACTTCCTGGCCTCGCCGCTCTACTGCAACTTCCAGAACAACGCGACCTGCGGCGCGCCCAAGTCCATCTTCAAGCTGACGAACTTCACCTACTGGCCGATCGCCACCTGGGGCGGCCATGCCAAGGCCTGGGTCACCGACAGGGTGTTCCTGCACGCCGGCATCTACGAGGTGAACCCGCGCGACCAACTGCCGACCCGGAACGGCGTCGACTGGTCGACCAGCGGCGCCACCGGATACCTGGTGCCGGTGGAGGTCGGCTACTCGACCAATTTCGGCAACGACCCGCTGCCGCGCAACTACAGCATCGGCGCCGTGTTCGACCGGTCGGACTACACGGATCCCGTGCTCGACCGGCGGGGCGGCGCGCAGGTCTTCAGCGGCCTCGATCCGCTGACCCGGTTCGGCCGGTCGGCGGTCTACGCCCGCTTCGACCAGATGGTCTGGCGGCCGGATCCGAACGGCGTCCAGGGCCTGTCGGTGTTCGGCGTCGCGATCGGCGGGACCGGCGGACGGCAGACCCAGGATTACTTCCTGGAGGGCGGCGCCGTGCTGACCGGAACCTTCCCGGGCCGGCCCTACGACACCCTCGGCCTCGTCTTCGCCATGGAGAAGCTCTCGCCGCTGGGCACGGCCAACATCCGGGCGGCGCGCGCGTCGCTGGGGCTCGGCACCCGGACCGTCGAGTCCCTGCAGACCATCCTCGAGCTGAGCTACGGCATCCAGCTCACCCCGGCGGTGCGGCTGATGCCGAACCTGCAATACGTGATCGACCCGGACCAGACCCGCTTCCCGTTCCGCCCGAAGCCGATCCCGGACGCCTTCGTGATCGGCGCGAAGCTGTCGGTGGACCTGTTCACCCTGGCCGGCCTCGCGAAGGGCCCGGGCAGCCAGTGACGCCCTGACCGCCCCGGCGCCCGCCCCCTGCGGGCGCCGGGCCTTCCGACCTGACCGGGGGAGGGGCCGTCCCGCGGCCGCGAGGCCCGTGCGCGCCGGTTCCCGGACCCGCGGGGGGCAGCGGCCGCGCCGCGCGCCCGTCGGGCAGGCGCGCCGTGCCGGCCGCGCGTTGGCGTTTCGCGCTGCGCGCGGCTTCGTGTACGAGACCGGGCTCCGCGTACCGTCGCGCGGTCGACGGGCCGCCCGCCCGTGGAACGACGGCAGAGACCTCGACATGGCAGTGACCGATCACGACGCGGCACCGGTCTCCACCGGGGTGACCGGCCTCGACCACATCCTGGCCGGCGGCTACGCGTCCCAGCGCTCGCACCTCATCGAGGGGCGGCCCGGATCCGGCAAGACGACGCTGGCGATGCAGTTCCTCCTCGACGGCGTGCGCCGGGGCGAGCGCTGCCTGTACATCACGCTCTCGGAGAGCCGGCGCGAGCTCCTGAACGTCGCGGAGCGCCACGGCTGGTCCCTCGACGGCATCGAGATCTGCGAGCTCGTCGCGCCGGAACTCAGCCTCGACCCCGGGCAGCAGCAGAGCCTCGTCCACTCGTCCGACCTCGAGCTCGGCGAGACCGTCCGCATGGCGATCGCCGAGATCGAGCGGCTCAAGCCGCAGCGCGTGGTGTTCGACAGCCTCTCGGAGATCCGGCTGCTCTCGCAGGGATCGCTGCGCTACCGCAGGCAGGTCCACGCCCTGCGCAGCTTCCTGCTCATCCAGAACACCACGGCGCTGCTCCTCGACGATCTCACCGCCGAGACGGACGACCTGAACCTGCACAGCCTCAGCCATGCCGTGATCCGGCTGGAGCAGCTCGCGCCCCTGTACGGCGGCGAGCGGCGGCGCCTGCGCGTGATCAAGATGCGCGGCACGCCGTTCCGGGGCGGTTTCCACGACTACGTCATCCGGCGCGGCGGGCTCACGGTGTTCCCGCGCCTCGTCGCGGCCGAGCATCTCGGCACCTTCCCCGACGACCAGTGCGGCACGGGCAGCCCCGAACTGGACCAGCTGCTCGGCGGCGGCCTCGACCGGGGCACCAGCACGATGCTGATCGGACCGTCCGGCGTCGGCAAGTCGACGGTGGCGCTGACCTGCGTCACCGCGGCGATCGCCCGCGGCGAGCGGGCGCTGATCCTCAGCTTCGACGAGACCACCGGCGTCCTCAGTCGCCGGGCCCGCGGCCTCGCCATGCCGGTCGACGACGCGATCGCCGCCGGATCGCTCATCGTCGAGCAGATCGACCCGGCCGAGGTCTCGCCCGGCGAACTCGCCGACATCGTCCAGAACGCGGTCGAGCACCGGGGCGTGACGACGGTCGTGATCGACTCCCTGACCGGCTATCACAACGCCATGCCGGAAGAGAATTACCTGCTCCTGCAGATGCACGAGCTGCTGACCTACCTGAACCAGCAGGGCGTGCTCTCGCTCCTCGTCCTGGCCCAGCACGGCATGATCGGGGCGATGGGCGCGAATGTCGACCTCACCTACCTCAGCGACACGATCCTGCTGTTCCGCACCTTCGAGGCCGACGGGCGGCTGCGGCGCGCGATCTCGGTCGTGAAGAAGCGGACCGGCAGCCACGAGGACACGATCCGCGAATTGCGGATCGACTCCGGCGGGATCCGCGTTGGCGAACCGCTCAGCGCGTTCCGAGGTATCATGACCGGCGTTCCGACATTCGAGGGTGAGCGGTCGTCGCTCCTGCCGACCCGCGCGGCTGATGACCGAGGCTGAACTGCCGGTTCTCATCTTCGCGCCGGGTGGCCGCGACGCCGCCGTCGCCGCGGCGATCCTCGGCGAGGCGCGGATCGCGACACAGGTGTGCGCCAGCCTCGCGGACGTGGTGTCCCGGCTCGACGCGGCCGCCTGCGCGGTGCTCACCGAGGAGGCGCTGCTGTCCTCGAACCGCCAGGCCCTGGCGGACTGGATCGCCGCGCAGCCGCCCTGGTCCGATTTCCCGTTCATCCTCCTGCGGCTGCGGGGCGCCGAGCCCAACGCGCAGCTGACCGACATGCTCGGCAACGTCAGCGTGCTGGAACGCCCGTTCCACCCGGCGACGCTGGTCATGGCGGCCCGCTCCGCCCACCGCGCCAAGCGCCGGCAGCTCGAGGCGCGCGCCCATCTGGAGGAGCGCGAGCGCACGACCGAGCGGCAGGCGCTCCTGATCCGCGAGCTGCATCACCGGGTGAAGAACACGCTGGCCACCGTGCAGGCGCTGCTCGGGGCCTCGGCCCGGTCAGCGACCAGCGTCGACGCGTTCTACGCGTCGTTCTCGGCGCGGGTGATCTCGCTGGCCAAGACCCACAATCTCCTGACCGAGGATTACTGGCAGCAGGCGCCCTTGCGCGAGATGCTGATGAACGAGCTCGGGCCCTACAACGACGTCGAGGGCGCCCGCATCCAGCTGGACGGCCCCGCGATCGACCTGATGGGCGACCTCGCGGTCCCGACCGGCATGGCCATCCACGAGCTGACGACCAACGCGGCCAAGCACGGCGCCCTGTCGGTCCCGGAGGGCCGGATCGCGATCCGGTGGGATATCGAGCAGACGCCGGCCGCCCGCATGCTCCACCTCGACTGGACCGAGCGAGGCGGCCCGGCCACGGCGGCGCCGACGCGGAAGGGCTTCGGCTCGACGCTGCTGCAGCGCGTCCTGAAGGTCCAGTGCCAGGCGGAGATCGCCTTCGATTTCCAGCCGGCCGGGCTGCACTTCACCATGCGGGCGCCGCTGCCCGAGACGCGCGTCGTCCCGGCCTACTGAGGCCGTCCGGGTTCCGGACCCGGCGCCGCGCCGGTCGCGGGGTGTGCGCTTTCACACAGAAGTGTCTTGCGTTCCGCAGCCCTGATCGAACTTATCGCAGGTGCGAGATTTGGGATGTCGCAGCACAGCGATATGTCTTGCGATGAATAGATTTGCTCCTCTCGTGGCGGCCGCACTGGCCTGGGCCGTGTTCGGCACCTGGGCCGAAGCCCGTCGCTCGTCCTTGCAGAAGGACGTTCCGGCGCTCCGCCCGGGGATCGAGGCCGATCTGGCCGCGAGACACTGTCCGGCCGTCCGGATCGACACGGAGCGCTTCCGTCAGTTCTCGCGCGAGAACCATCTGAATCACGCGGACTTCTTCACGAAGAAGCGCTCGGTCGCCCTGCAGCACGACCTCGACGCGGAGCTGGCGCAGCTCCGCGAGCATCCGGAGGAGGCCTGCGCGCAGATGTGGACCAAGTACGGCGACGACGGCACCGTGCAGCACCTCCTCGTCCGCAAGTAGGCACCGCCTTCCGATCCGGAGCCGCCCGGGCGCGTCGTCGATGACGGCGGCGATGACGGCGGCGATGACGGCGGCGATGACGACGCTGACGACCGCGAGGGTGTCGGAGCGGGCGGCGTTCCGGTCGCGCCGGATTCCCCCGCCGCCCCGGATCCCGGGCTTGGCGATTCGGTTCCAGGTCCGCCCACGTACCGAGAACACGCTTCTCCCGCCCGGCGCTCCAAGAGAATAAAACCCCGCCCCTCGCGCGGATGAACCGCCGGCACGCAAGATCTCGCGCCCGTTCCGCGCGGCGGTCGAGATGAAATTCCATATTGGACGCCCGGTTTCGGGGAGAACGTTTTTCCTTCACCGGGCAATTGGGAACGCCGTTTCATTGACGGCGGAAGTCGCAGCCATCAATTCTAGCGGCCTGTTCGGATGTCCGGCCGCGCAACCTCCGCTCTTCGGAGACGGTGCGGTCCGTCATCCTGTCTCACAGCAAGGCATCCGGAATGACACGACCGAGACTTGTCGGGCTGAGCGCCAACGTGCAGCGGCCCTCGAAGACCCGCACGCTGGTGGATGCCGTGCTCCGCGAGGCCAGCGCCCAGGCCTCTCTCGACGCGGAGATCCTCGACTTCGTCGATGCCGGGACCGGCCTCGGCGCCGCCTGGACCCGGGACCAGCTCTCGCCGGCCGCGCGCGGCGTGCTCGCGGCCATCGAGGAGGCGGACGGGCTGGTCGTCGGCTCGCCGGTCTACAAGGGCGCCTATACCGGCCTGTTCAAGCACCTGTTCGACCTGGTCGATCCGGGGGCGCTCGCCGGGAAGCCCGTGGCGATCGTGGCCACGGGCGGCGGCGCGCGCCACGCCCTCGTGGTCGAGCACGCGTTCCGGCCGCTCTTCGGCTTCTTCGGGGCGCTCCAGATCCCGACCGCGGTCTACGCCTCCGATCCCGATTTCAGCGACGGCGCGCTGACGGAGGCCGGGGTGCGCGCCCGCGCCCGCGAGGCCGGCGGGCAGCTCGCCGCGCTGCTCGTGCACCGGGCGGCCGCGGCGCCGCTCACCCTCGCCGCCGCCGAATGAGCCGGCCGATGCTCGACCGTCGCGCCTTGCTGGCCGCCCTCGCGGCCCTGCCCCTCGCGCCGGCCCTCACCCCGGCGTTAGCCCCGGGCGCCCGGGCGGCCGAGCCCGGCGTGCTGCGGATCGGCTACCAGAAGAACGGCATCCTGGTCGTCGCCAAGCAGCAGAAGATCATCGAGAAGCGCCTGGAGCCCCTCGGATACGCGGTACGCTGGGTCGAGTTCTCCTTCGGGCCGCCGCTGCTGGAGGCCCTGTCGCTGGACGGGATCGATCTCGGCCAGACCGGCGACGCCCCGCCGATCTTCGCCCAGGCCGCGCGCTCCAACCTCGTCTACGCGGCCGCCCAGGAGGCCGGCGGCTCCGGCGCCGGGATCCTGCTGCCGAAGGGCTCGGAGATCCGCAGCCTCGCCGAGCTCAAGGGCAAGCGCGTCGCCTTCGCCAAGGCGTCGAGCTCCCACAACCTGACCATCGCGGCGCTGGAGAAGGCCGGCCTGAGCTACGCCGACATCGAGCCGGTGACGCTGGCGCCCGCGGACGCCGCGGCCGCCTTCGCCCGGGGCAGCATCGACGCCTGGACGATCTGGGACCCGTACTTCGCCATCGCCGAGCAGGGGGAGGGCGTGCGCGTGCTGGTGCGCGCCACCGACGTCACCCCGCAGAACAACTTCTTCCTGGCGAGCCGGCCCTTCGCGGAGAGCCGGGCCCCGGTCCTCACGGCGGTGATCGACGCCCTGGGCGAGGTGGCGGCCTGGTGCACGCAGAATCGCGGCGCAGTGGCGGAACTCCTGTCGCAGGGCACCGGCGTGCCGCTGGCCGCGACGCGGCGGGCGGTGGACCGGACCGACTACGTGATCGGACCGATGACCGACCGCGTCGCCGCCGAGCAGCAGCGGGTCGCCGACCGCTTCCACGCCCTGAAGCTGATCCCCAAGCCGATCCGCATCGCCGACGCGGTCTGGACGCCCCCCGCCCGCAACGGCTGAGACCGACCGCAGAGAGCCATGACCGACCGATCGCCCCGCGCGCTGTCCCTGTCATTCGCCAGCGCCCCGAACCGCCGCCTCCTCCTGTCCGCCGGCCTCGGCCTCGCGGCGGCCGCGCTGCTGCGGCCCGCCCGCGCGGCCGGCAGCATCCGGATCGGCTACCAGAAATACGGGTCCCTCGTGCTGCTGAAGGCCCGCGGCACCCTGGAGAAGGCCCTCCAGCCCCTCGGCACCGCGGTGGCGTGGTCCGAGTTCCCGTCCGGCCCGCCGCTCCTGGAGGCGCTGAATGCCGGGGCGATCGATTTCGGCTCGGCCGGCGAGGCGCCGCCGATCTTCGCCCAGGCGGCGAGCCCGGAGCTGCGCTACGTGGCCGCCGAGCCGCCGGCACCGCGGGGCGAGGCGATCCTCGTGCCCAAGGACAGCCCGATCCGCAGCGTCGCCGACCTGCGCGGCAGGACCGTCGCCCTCAACAAGGGATCGAACGTCCACTACCTGCTGGTGCGCGCCCTGGAGCAGGCGGGCGTCCCCTACGACGCGGTGACGCTCGCCTACCTCGCGCCGGCCGACGCCAACGCCGCCTTCGTGCGCGGCTCCGTCGATGCCTGGGTGATCTGGGACCCGTTCCAGGCCGCCGCCGAGCGCGCCACGGGCGCCCGGGTGCTGGTCGACGGGCGCGGGGTCGACGGGCACGCGCTCGCCCCCAACCGCCAGTTCTACCTGTCCCGGCGCGGCTTCACCGACACCAGCCCCGCGATCGTCTCGGCCGTGCTGCAGGCGATCGGGGAGATCGACGCCTGGGCCGAGGGCCATGCCGACGCCGTGGCGGCGGAACTGGCGCCCTCGGTGGGCATCCCCGCGCCGGTCCTCGCCGTGGCGCTCGGCCGCCTGTCCTACGGCGTCGCGCCCCTCGACGCGGCCGCGATCGCCGACCAGCAGAAGGTCGCCGACAGCTTCCACCGTCTCGGGCTCCTGCCGAAGCCCGTCCGGGTCGCCGACGCGGTCTGGACGCCGCCCCGGCCCGCGGACGCCCTCAAGTCCGAGAAGCGGACGGAGAACCGCTGATGCGCCCCTCCAAGCTCGATCGCCTGCGGGACTCCGCGGTGCCCTGGCTGCTGCCGGCCGCCATCCTGCTGGGCTGGCAGGCCGCGGTCTCGGCTGGCCTCGTCTCCAACCGCTTCATGCCGGCGCCCCTCGACGTGGTCCAGGCCGGCTGGGAGGCCGGGCGAACCGGGGAGCTCTGGACCAATCTCGGCGTCAGCACCCTGCGGGCGCTGGCGGGCTTCGTGATCGGCGGCGGCATCGGCTTCGCGCTCGGCCTCGCCAACGGCCTGTCGCGCCTGTCGGAGCGGCTCACCGACACCTCGGTGCAGATGGTGCGCAACGTGCCCCACCTGTCGCTGATCCCGCTGGTGATCCTGTGGTTCGGCATCGGCGAGGAGGCCAAGCTGTTCCTCGTGGCGCTCGGCGTGTTCTTCCCGATCTACGCCAACACCCTGCACGGCATCCGCTCGGTGGATCCGGGCCTCGTGGAGATGGGCCGGGTCTACGGCATGTCCCGCACCGAGCTGTTCACCCGCGTGGTGCTGCCCGGCGCCCTGCCGTCGATCTTCGTGGGCCTGCGCTACGCGCTGGGCATCATGTGGCTGACGCTGATCGTCGCCGAGACGATCTCGGCCTCGTCGGGGCTCGGCTACATGGCCATGCAGGCCCGGGAGTTCATGCTGGTCGACGTCGTCGTGCTGGCGATCCTGATCTACGCCGCCCTCGGCAAGTTCGCCGACGCCCTGACCCGCCAGCTCGAGCGCGCCTGCCTCGCCTGGAACCCCGCCTACAGGAGCGCCTGATGCTGCTCGACGCCGTCCGCCGCGAGGCGCTTCCCGACCCGAGCACGGATCTGCGCCCGTCACCCGGCCCCGCCCCGGGGCACAAGCAAGCGGATCTGCCCGCGGAGCCGCCCGCGGATTCGCCCCCCTCGCCGCCGGCCCGCGGGATCGCCGTCACCGTCCGCGACCTGGACAAGAGCTTCGACGGCACCGCCGTCATCGAGGGCCTGAACCTGTTCCTGCCGGCCGGCGGGTTCACCGCGGTGGTCGGCCGCTCCGGCTGCGGCAAGAGCACCCTGCTGCGCCTCATCCTCGGGCTCGACACGCCCACGGGCGGGCGGATCGACCTGGAGGGGCCGGAACGCTCCCCGCGCCGGTCCGAGCCGCCGAAGCGGATCATGTTCCAGGAGCCGCGGCTGCTGCCCTGGGCGCGGGTCGTCGACAACGTGGCGGTCGGCCTGTCGGGGCACGGCTCCCGGGCCGAGCGCCGGGAGCGGGCGCTCGCGGCGCTCGCCGAGGTCGGCCTCGCCGACAAGGCCGGGCAGTGGCCCGCCACCCTGTCGGGCGGCCAGCGCCAGCGCGTGGCCCTGGCCCGGGCGCTGGTGAGCCGGCCGGGCCTGCTCGCCCTCGACGAGCCGCTGGGCGCCCTCGACGCCCTGACCCGGATCGGCATGCAGGACCTGATCGAGCGGATCTGGCGGGCGCAGGGGTTCACCGCGCTCCTCGTCACGCACGACGTCGCCGAGGCCGTGGCGCTGGCCGACCGCATCCTCGTGGTCGAGGCCGGACGGATCGCCCTCGACCTGCGGGTCGACGTGCCGCGGCCGCGCCGGCGCGGGGATCCGGACCTCGCCCGCCTCGAGGGCCGCATCCTCGATCACCTGCTCGGATCGCAGCCGACCGCCTGAACGCGGGGCCGCCCTTTCCCGGAAGCGGCGGCCCGCCCTAGCTCTCGACGATCACCGGATCCGCGCAGTCGGGTCCGGCTGTTCCGCATCCGGCCACCGGGCCGCACAGGAGATTCCGATGACAGCAGCCAATGACGGACGCGCCGACGTCCTCTGGTTCCTGCCGACCCACGGCGACGGCCGCTATCTCGGCGCGCGGGAGGGGGCCCGGGACGTCTCGCTCAGCTATCTCCGGCAGATCGCGCAGGGGGCGGACGAGCTCGGCTATTACGGCGTGCTGCTGCCCACCGGACGCTCCTGCGAGGATTCCTGGATCGTCGCCTCGGCACTGGCGCCGCTGACCAAGCAGCTGCGCTTCCTCGTGGCGGTGCGGCCGGGCCTGATGGAGCCCTCCGCGGCGGCCCGCATGACCGCGACCCTCGACCGGATCTCGGACGGGCGCCTCCTGATCAACGTCGTCACCGGCGGCGACCCGGTGGAACTCGCCGGCGACGGCGTGTTCCTGTCCCACGACGAACGCTACGCCGTCACCGACGAGTTCCTGACGATCTGGCGCGGCCTGCTCGCGGGCGAGACCGTGACCTTCCGGGGCGATCACCTGCGCACCGAGAACGGCCGGCTGATCTTCCCGCCGGTGCAGAAGCCCTACCCGCCGCTCTATTTCGGCGGCTCGTCGGCGGCCGGCATGGCGGTCGCGGCCGAGCATTGCGACGTCTACCTGACCTGGGGCGAGCCCCCGGCCCAGGTCGCCGAGAAGATCGCCGCCGCCCGGGAGGCCGCCGAGGCGAAGGGCAAGATCTTCTCGTACGGCATCCGCCTGCACGTCATCGCCCGCGAGACCGAGGCCGCGGCCTGGGAGGCCGCCGAGCAGCTGATCTCGAAGCTCGACGACGCCACCATCGCCAAGGCGCAGGAGACCCTGAAGCGGCAGGATTCCGTCGGCCAGAGCCGCATGATGGCGCTCCACGGCGGCAGCCGCGACAAGCTCGTGGTGGCGCCGAACCTCTGGGCCGGCGTCGGCCTCGTCCGCGGCGGCGCCGGGACGGCGCTGGTCGGCTCGGCCGACCAGGTCGCCGACCGGATGAAGGAGTACATCGATCTCGGGATCGACCGCTTCATCCTCTCGGGCTACCCGCACCTGGAGGAGGCCTACCGGTTCGCCGAGCTGGTCTTCCCGAAGCTGCCGCTGCGCGCCACGACCGGGCGGCCGGCCGGCAATGCCCGCAACGACGGCCCGTTCGGCGAGATCATCGCCAACGACCTCGTGCCGACCCGCCGCGTCAGCGCGCACTGACCGGCGGCCCCGCCGGCACGGGGCATGGCTGATCTGCGTTCGGGCAGCCCGGACGTCATGGTCATGCCATCCTTGGCGCCCATCCGCACCGCCCATCGCCGCGCGACCCGCTCGCGCGGCCTGGACGAGCGTAGGATTTCGATGACTTCGACCAAGACGGCCCTCCTGGCCATCGGTCTGTGCCTCGGCCCCGCCGCGGCCTTCGCGGAGCAATCCCCGGCCCGGGAAGCCCTCAAGCAGTACTGCACCGGCGACTACATGGATTTCTGCAGCGCCTACGCGCCGGGCGGCCCGGAGGTCGAGGCCTGCTTCAAGGCCAACCTCAAGAAGCTCTCCCCGAACTGCTCGGCGGCGATCACCGCCTACAAGAAGGAGCAGCGGGCGACCAAGCGCGTCAGCGAGGCGCGCTGAGGGCCGAACGCCCGTCGCGGCGGCCGCGACCCGGGAGCCCCCGACGGCGCGGCGGATCGGCCAATCCGCCGCGCGATCCACCGCGGCGATCCCACAATGCTGCCGCGCGGAAGCGGCCTGCACGATAATTTAAGCCGGCGCCTGCCATCGGTTGAGAACTGGCGTGGCCAAGGTCAGGTCCTGCGATTCGGCGACGATCCGTGCGCGTGATCGCACGGGATCTGCCCCGGGATCTGCGATCTCCGCGCCCATCGGGATTTCGAGACGCGGGTACCGTGCCGATGACGACAACCGACCTGACGTCCGCCGGGACCGCATCCCCGGCCGGCGGTCGCGCGGCGATCCTGCGCGGGGCCCGCATCGGAGCGGCGGCGGCCGTCACCGTGATGGTGCTGCTCCTCGACCTCATCAGCTACTCCCAGCTCATCTTCTCGGGGCCGCTGGTGGAGAGCCGCGCGGCCGGCCTGTCGGCGCTGCTCGCGGCCTACGTGCTGGGCAGCCTCGTCTTCATCGCGCTCCGCCGCACCGCGCGGATCTCGCTGTCCTTCATCGGCGCGGCCGCGATCGTGCAGGCGGCGATCGCCGCGGCGGTCGCCGGGCAGCTCGAGGCCGCGGGCGTCACCGATCCGGAGACGGTCGGCCAGCTCGTGCTCGTCGCCTGCGGCGTCTCGACCTTCGCCACCGGCGTGATCTTCGCGCTGCTCGGCACCCTGCGGGCCTCCCTGCTGGTGCAGCTCCTGCCCTACCCGGTGCTCGCCGGCTTCCTCGGCGGCGTCGGCCTGCTGTTCCTGCGCAGCGGCGTGCAGATCGGCGGCCATGTCGACGACCCGCTCGCGGCCCTGCTCCACGCCGTCGATCCGGCGAACCTCGATCCGGGCCGGATCGATGCCGGGGCGCTCGCGCGCATCGCCCTGACCCTCGTGATCGGGTTCTGCGCCTTCTACCTCCCCCGGATCGTCCGGCACTGGGGGACCTACCCGACGGTGATCCTGTCGAGCCTCGCGGTGGTCCATATCGGGCTGGCCTGGACGGGCACCAGCGTCGCCGCCGGGCAGGCATCGGGATGGCTGATCGAGCCGCTGCCGACGGGCACGCTGCTGCGGCCGCCCGCCATCGGCAGCCTGACGGCCTTCGATCCGCACCTGCTCCTGCCGATCTGGCCCAAGATCGCCACCCTGGTCGTCGTGGCGGTGATCATCCAGATCCTCTACGTGGTGAGCGTCGAGCTGGAGATCCGGCGCGACCTCGACATCGACCGGATGTTCGTCGCCTCGGGCGCCACCAACCTGGTCGGCAGCGTGTTCGGCAGCTCCGCGATGGGCTTCGGCCGGACCTCGACGCTGCTGCTGCACAACATCGGCGGCGGCCACTGGCTCGGCTGGTGGCTGACCCTCGCGGTCATGGCGGCGCTCCTCATCGTCGGCGCGAGCCCCCTGGCGCTGCTGCCCCGCCCGCTGGCCGGCGGCGCCCTGATCGCCATCGGCATCGGGCTCCTGTTCAACCTCGGCGTCGCCAGCCGGACCCTGCCGGGCTGGGAGATCGCCATCGCGCTGGTCGTGTGCACCGCCACCGCGTATTTCGGGGCCACCACGGGCTTCCTCGTCGGCGTCCTGCTGGCGATCCTGATCTTCGGGGTCCAGTACGGGCAGATCGGCGCGATCCGCCGGTCGCTCTCCGGGGCGGACCGGCGCAGCAGCGTGATCCGCGGCCCCGACGCCGCCGCGCGGCTCGAGGCGGCCGGCGGCCGGACCCGGATCTACACCCTGCAGGGCTACCTGTTCTTCCTCAACGCGCAGGCGATCTTCCGCCGGGCCGCCGCGGAGGCCGGGGATCTGCGCGTGCTGATCCTGGATTTCCGCGAGACCGTGGGACTCGACAGCTCGGCGCTGATCGCGTTCCGCAAGGTCGGCCAGCTCGCCGAGCAGCGGCGCTTCGAGGTGCTGCTGGTCCACGTGGATCCGGTCGCGCGCCTGCTGATCACCCGCAACGGCCTCACCGCCGACCCGCGTGTCCGGATCCTCGACACGCTGGACGAGGCCCTGCGCGCCGCCGAGGCGACGCTCCTGGCGGAGGCCGGCGGCGCCGGCCCGGGGGAAGTCGCCGTCTTCGCCCGGCACATGGCCGACCGGCTCGGCAGCACGTTCGGCCCGGACGACTTCGCGCCCTACCTGACAGTCCGCGAGCTCGCGGCGGGCGCGGCGCTGATGCGCCAGGGGGAGGCGGCCGATGCCCTCTACTTCCTGGAGCAGGGCCTCGTCTCCATCGAGATGGAGGTCCCCGGCCGCGGCAACCTGCGCCTGCGCACCACCACGGCCGGCACGGTGATCGGCGAGATCGCGCTGGTCCAGGGCGGGCGGCGCACCGCCACCGCCGTCGCCGAGAGCCCCTGCCGGGTGGTCGTCATCGACCGCGCCGCCCTCGCGCGGATGGAGCGGGAGCGCCCGGACCTCGCGCTCGCCTTCCAGCGCTTCCTGATCCTGGAACTGGCCGGCAAGGTCTCCGACACGAACCGGCTGCTCGAGGCCGAGATGCAGTGAGGCGCCCGGCGGCGCCGGCTCTCCCGGTCAGGGGTCAGGCCGCCGCCAGCACCACGGCGAGCCCCAGATGGGTGACTTGGTGCAGGAATTGGTCGATGCCGATCAGCCACCAGAACCGGGCGTCCGTGGGCGGCAGGCTCGTCCGCCGACCGACCAGCACCTTGCCGCGATCGATCCCCGTGTGGATCGCGAAATCGACGAGCGCCAGCCACCACAGGGCCGGCTTCACCGCCAGCGCGATCAGCAGCGTGCCGAGGCCGTGCAGGCCGGTATGGGCGCAGAGGGGGGCGAGCCAGGCGGACGACCGCTGCTTGCCCTGCGCCATCCAGTTGGTCTGAAGGAAGAAGTCCGCCGCGAGGTGCTTCACGGCGAACGCCAGGACCAGCAGCGCGAAGGCACCCACCGGGACGAGCGTATCGACGGACGGCATCGCGGCCCTGGCTCTCCTGCCGCGATCCTGCGGGGACGGGTTCGGCGGCGCGCACCGCGCCCCGAATCGAGGAAGCGCCAGCATACACGCGCCGACGGACCCTGGCGCGAGCGGAAATCCGGCGCGGCCGCCGGCCCGATCCCGGGCGCGGCACCGTTGGATTCAGGATCCGGAATGACTTCCCGCCCTGCTGCCGGGCGCGCCACCAGATGTTTCCTCTACTCCCTCAGGCATCCGGCAATCTGTCGAGTTTTAATAATTCCAATCCACGAAGATAGACGTTGTTACACAGAACAGCCGCGTGTTACGCGTCGCACCCGCACGCGCCGTGCTGATGGGAGCTTGTGAGCGGGACAGTGGCGACCTGGAACTGCGACGCCGGTCCCTCCGGCCACGGGATCGCCGCGGTTCCGCCGGGCCGGCCCGGCCGCCCTCCGCCCGGCGGGTCATGGAACCTCGCGGCGTTCGAGCCCCATCGCGCCGCCTATCTGGCGCGGGCGCGCCGCATCCTGGGCTGCCCGGCCCAGGCGGAGGACGTCGTCCAGGACGTGCTGCTCCGGCTGATCGCCGATCCGCCCCCGGCCGAGACCGCGATCCAGGCCGCCTATGTCGGGCGGATGGTGCGCAACCTCGCCCTGGACCGGGCGCGGCGGCAGGGCCTCGAGCGGCGCCTGTTCACCGGCCTCGACGCCGCCCCGGACGCGGCCGATCCCGGCACCGGCACCCCCGAGGCGGCCGCGGCGTCGCGGGAATCCCTGCGGCAGGTGGAGGCCGCGGTGGCCGAGCTGCCGGAGCCGGTGCGCACGGTCTTCCAGCTCCACCGGGTCGAGGGCGTTCCGCAGATCGAGATCGCGGCCCGGCTCGGGGTCTCGCGCGCCCTGGTGTGCGGCCTCGTGCGCCGCGGCCACCTGCACTGCCTCGCGGCCCTCGACCGGCGCTGCGCCGCCTGCCCGGCGCGCGCCGAGGCCCCAGGCCGGCAGCGGCGCCGGACCGCGCCCGTCAACTAGGACCTCGGCCGCGGCCCGGCGCAGGCGATCATCAGCGCGCCGGCGACGGGCCCGTAGGCGGGGGCGGGGGCGGGGGCGTCACCGGACGCGCACCCCTGTTCGCGGAGGGCGGTCTAGGCGGGCACCGCGGGAGGCCGCGGCACGGCGTCGGCGGCGGCCGCCCCCGGTACCCAGAGCCGGTCGCGCACGAAGTGCTCGCGCGACAGCGCGACCAGGGCCGCGCGCTTGTGGGGGAAGTCGACGGTCGCGATCGTCGCGAAGCCGGAGCCGTGGAGGTTCCGGATCTGCTGGGCGTGATCGGCCCGCGGCTCGCCGACGACGCGCTGCGTGCGCGGCTCGTCGAGGAACAGGTAGTGCATCAGCGACGGCAGCCAGGCCGAGAGCGCGGGCCGCCCGCGCACGGACGCGTCGCCGATCGCGACGTGCCAGCCGCGGTCGTAGGGGCCGGCCTCGTAGAGCGGCCCGAGGCGGCTCTCCCGCGCCCAGTACAGCTCGAAATAGCCGAACGGCCTGCCGTCGAGGCAGCCGAACAGCGGCAGGGTCGCGGGGTCGGCCTGGAGCCCGGCGATGTAGGCGGCGTGCGCCTCCAGGGTACCGGTCTCCTGCCAGATCGCGGCGATGCGGGGGTCGTTCATCCAGGTCGAGAACAGGGCGACGTCGCCGGGCTCCGTCATCGTGCGGAAGCTCAGACGCCGGTCGAGCCACGGGATCGCCCGCGCGTAGACTGTGCCGGCGTGCGTGCGGGGCCGCAGCGGGTGGCGGCGGCCGGCCGTGGCGGTGAACAGCTCGGGGAAGGGCGGCCGGACCCGCGGGAGCCAGCGGGCGGCGCATTGCCAGAGGAGCCCCGGCAGGATCTCGACCCCGTCGCCGTCACCGAGGGGCCGGGCCGCGCCGAGGTCGAGCAGCCGTCCGGACGTCGCCGGATCGGCCGCGACGACGATGCGCAGGACCTGCATGTCCTGGGCGGTCAGCGCCTCGGCGCGCGCCAGGATCGCCTCCGCGGCCGCCGCCGGCGCGACCGGCTCGGCGAGGCGGATCACCGGCACTTCGCGAGTCCCCTCCAGGGTGAGGGGCACCGGCGCGGCGTCCCGCGAGGTTTCCCGCGCCCCGTCATCGCACGTCCTCGGGGGATGCGCCCCCGCGTCGCGCATCCGCTGGCTCGAAGCGTCCGTCATCCGTCCTCCGCGCGTCGCCGGCACCTCCGCGTCGCCGGCACCTCCCTGACGGATGGGCCCGTCCGGCGTTCAGAGGTTTCGTGCGGGCGCCGTCCGCCGGCGCCGGGTGCGACAGCATGAACGGCGCCCCGCCTCAACCGTCACTCCGTCGAAGCCCGAGCGGCGCAGGAGCGAGCGGATGGACAGGCACGGCCAGGAGGCGGGCGCGGACACGGCTGCGGAGGCAGGTCCGGGCACGGCCGGGGACACGGCCGGGGACGCAGCCAGGGACACTGCCAGGGACACTGCCGAGGCCCGGGCGCCGTCCCCCGCGCGAGCCTCCGCTCGGACGGCCGCCTGACATGCAGGCGCCCGAACCGACCTTCGAGACCCTGCGCGACGCCCATGTGGCCGCGCTCACCGGCTCCCTGATCGACGGCGTCGAGCACGGCCCCGGGGGCGCCGGCTACGTCTGGTCGCGCAGCATCCCGGACCCGACCGTGAACTTCGCCTTCGGCGTGCACCGTCCCGACCAGTTCGCCTGGGCGGGCGCGGCCGCCCTCGGGCGCGCGCGGGCGCCGGCCTTCCTGGCCCGGGACGACGGCGAGATCGCGCTGCTGCGCGCCCTGTTCGAGCCCGCGATCCTCTACCCGGCGCGCTGGATGGTGGCGCGGGAGCTTCCGGCGCCGGCCCCGGCCGGCAGCGCCGTCACCGTGCAGGCGACGCCCGCGCCGGGGCCGGATTTCGAGAGGGTCTTCGCCCACCTGTCCGACGCGCCGGGCGTGCGGACGCATCTGCGCCGCTACTACATCCCGGCGCTGCGCGCGGCCCGGGGCCGGCACGGCCTCGTGACCCTGCACCTCGTCCTGCGCGACGCCGCCGGCCCGGCGGCCTGCGCCAGCCTCTACCTGCGCGGCGAGACGGCGGGCCTGTACAATGTCAGCACGCGGGCCGACCGGCAGCGCCGCGGCCTCGGCACCGCCGTGATGGTCGCGGCCCTGCGCGAGGCGCGGGCGCGGGGGGCCGCCCAGGTCTTCCTGCAATGCCCGGCCGACGGCAGGACCGAGGCCCTCTACGCGCGGGCAGGCTTCCGGACGGCCTGCGCGCCGACCCTGCTGTGCACGACCCCGCCCTGATCCGGACCCGCTCAGAACGGCTCCGCGCCGTACCCGTCGGGCGTGAGGCCGAGGACGAACCCGATCTCCGCCTCCGCGTCGCGCAGGACGAGCGCGCTGGCCGGGCCGGTCACGACCTTGCCCCGTCCCTCGATCCGGGCGCCGTAGCGACCGCGGGGTTCGAGGGCGGCCAGCGCCGCGAGGGCACGGCGCACCGCCCGCGGGTGGCGGACGCCGTTCTCGTCGCGCCAAGCCGCCTCCTCGCCGGGCCAGAGCCGCTGGGGCAGGTGCTGCACGCCGGCGGGCGCGGGCGGCCGCAGGGCCGCGGCGAGGCGCGCGCGGAGCCTCACGGCCGGCCGATCCAGGCGGCGCGCAGGATCCGCAGGGGCGCGGCCGGCACGGGCCTCCGGACGGGCGCGAGCGGGAGCGCATCGAGCACCACCGCGCTGGCGAGCGCCGCGGCCAGGGGTGCGTAGTCGGCCAGATGCACGCCGTCCCGGTGGAGGCCCGGACCGGCGAGGCCGCCGGTGCCGGATCGCCACGGCGCGAACGGGTCGAAGAAGGTGCGGCCCCCCGCGGCGCAGAGTGCCGCGAGGCGATCCGAGAAGACCGCGACGGCGGCGGGATCGCGCCCGGTCGCCCCGGCACCGATCGGCGGGATCGCCGCGACGAAGACCTGCGCGGCCCAGGCCTCCAGGCGGCGCAGGATGTCCCGGACATCGGCCTCGAACCGGTCGACCACCCGGGCCCGCTCGGGATGGCGCCAGCGCTGGATGTCGTTGGTGCCGATGATCAGCACCGCGGCCGCGCAGCGGACCGGGACGCACAGCGCCGCGAGCTGGCGGCCGCAATCGGCCGCGGTGCTGCCGCCGACCGCGACGTTGATGCAGGGCCGGCCGCCGAGATCCGGCGCGCCGACGAGCTCCGCGTGGGAATTGCCGGCGAGCAGCACGCTGCCGGGCGCGGCCGCCCGGAGGACCGCGCGGATGCCGGGACGCCGCTCGGCGAAGCGGTGCCCGACGATCCGCCCGTGCCGCCAGTGCCGGGCCGCATTCTCGATCCAATGGGCGTCCATGGCTGTCCTGATCAGGCGTGAGGGAGCGGCCGCTCCCGGACAGCCGGGACCGGAGGATGACGGGCGCAGGCCGGTCCGCGGCCCGGATACAGGAAACGACAGGTCACGCGCGGCCGAACGACTTGCCGCCACGCGACGGATCACCGGATAAACTTCGCAGAAACACGCGTTGATATGATCCCGTACATCGGATCGTCTTCATCCCGTATATGTGGGAAAAAATCACACGTCAATCGCGGCGCGGGCGCGATCGGGCGCATGTGCCGGGCCGGACACCTTCCGGCGGCCGCGGCGCCGCGCTACCTCGGGACTCGCGGGGCGCCGTCGGCCGCCCGGGAGCGGCGGGGAGCCAGGATGGCGAGCGCGATGATCAGGGACCGGGTCTTCATCGTCACGGGCGCGGGCTCGGGCCTCGGGGAGGCGGCGGCGCGGGGCCTCGCGGCGGCGGGGGCGCGGGTGGTCGTGGCCGACATCGCCCGGGAGGCCGGCGCCCGGGTGGCGGCGGACCTCGGGGCGCAGGCCCGCTTCGCCGAGACGGACGTCACCCGCGAGGCGGACGGCGCGGCGGCGGTCCGGACGGCGCTCGACGCGTTCGGGCACCTCCACGGGCTGGTGAACTGCGCCGGCATCGCGCCGGGGGAGAAGGTGGTCGGCCGCGACGGGCCGCACCGGCTCGAGACCTTCGCGCGGGCGGTCTCGGTCAACCTCGTGGGCACGTTCAACATGATCCGGCTGGCCGCCGACGCCATCGCCCGCGAGGCGCCGGACGCGGCCGGCGCCCGGGGCGTGATCGTGAACACCGCCTCGATCGCGGCCTTCGACGGCCAGATCGGGCAGGCCGCCTACGCGGCCTCGAAGGGCGGGGTGGTATCCATGACCCTGCCGATCGCCCGGGAGCTCGCCCGGCACGGCATCCGGGTGGTCACCATCGCGCCCGGCATCTTCGAGACCCCGATGATGGCGGGCCTGCCCCAGGACGTGCAGGACACGCTCGGCCAGAGCGTGCCGTTCCCAGCCCGCCTCGGCCGCCCGTCGGAATACGCCGACCTCGTCCGGCACATCTGCGAGAACTCGATGCTGAACGGCGAGACCATCCGGCTCGACGGGGCGCTGCGGATGCCGCCGCGCTGACGGCTCAGCCGATCGACACGCTGGTCAGCACCTCGGCGGCGCGGCGGACCTCGGCGGCGATCATCTCCTCGCTCGGGCCGTCGATCGGCAGGTCCGACAGGATCGCCGCCACGTCGCGCTTCACGTCCTCGCGGATCTCCGGGTTCTCCTCGGAGAGGCGCCCGATCAGGACGCCGAGCACGATCTCCAGGGCGGACAGCTTGGCGTGCAGGCGGGTGAACTCGTCCAGCGGCTCGGGCTCGTGCGCGGTCATGGCCTGCTCCATCGGGGGGATGTCCGCCGTCCCCGCGGGGGCGCGCCGGATCGTCCGCGTGTCATACAGGGGCGCCGGCCGTCCGTCTCGCCGGGCCGTCGGCCCCGCGCGGCCCCGGGCGCCGACCCGGCTCCGCCCGGGCGACGGGACCCGAATTTTTTCCCGATCGCGAGCAACCGGATTTCCGGACCCGACGTTTCACGCATCCGTGAACGAACCCGCGAAGGGACACACCGCCATGATCACCCGTCTCACCGCCGCAGCCGGCCTCCTGGCCCTCTCCACCGGCCTCGCCCTGGCCCAGACGCCCACCGCGACGCCCACCGCGACGCCCGCCGAGCCCGCCACCAAGGCCGACAGCAACATGAAGGAGTGGCAGGTCGCCAAGGTCGCCAAGGTCGGCCTCGCCCAGGCGCTGGCCACCGCCGAGTCGCAGGGCGACGAGAAGGGCGGCCGCGCCATCGACGCCGACTTCGAGAAGGCCGGCAGCAAGGATCCGGCCCACTACGCGATCAAGGTCGTCTACCCGAGCGGCAAGCTCGTCGAGTACGGCATCAACGCCGACACCGGCGCCCTCTACAAGACCGAGAACCAGCCGTTCGAGCGCTACTTCACCCGGCTGAAGGCCTCCGACTTCCAGAACGCCAAGACCTCGCTGAAGGACGCGCTGGCCATCGCCGAGCAGAAGGCCGGCGGCGGCAAGGCCTACGAGGCCGAGGTCGAGAAGGACGGCTCCTCGGTCCAGTACGAGATCAAGGTCGCCGGCGCCGACAAGGAGCAGGAGGTCAAGGTCGGACCGGACGGCAAGGTCCTGAACTGAGATCTAGGGCTGCGGCGGTGAAGGCTGCCGCAGCCCGCTCCGTCCTTGCGAGCGGAGCGAAGCAATCCAGGCAGCGCCACGCTTATCCAGGGCGCGCTGCCCTGGGTCGCTTCGCTTCGCTCGCGATGACGACTGGGTCCGTTCGGTTGCTGCATCCTGTCGCTCCACCGTTCGGGGAGCCGTAAAGTCCCCACGGCGCTTTTCCTTTGCGATGCGGCCCGAGGGGCCGATGACGGGGAGGGCGGCATGGACGCGGGCGCGCTGGAAACCGACGACCATCTCGGCCGCTCCCACCCCCGGGTCGAGGGCCCCGACAAGGTCACCGGCCGGGCCCTCTACAGCTCCGACCTCACCGGCCCGGATCGGGGCACGGCCCACGCCGCCCTGGTGACCAGCACCATCGCCCGGGGCCGGATCACCGGGTTCGACCTTGAGGCCGCCGAGCGGGTGCCGGGCATGCTCGGCATCTTCACCCACCGGGACTTCGCGGGCGCGGTCCGACCGGTGAAGCACCTGATGGCCGGCGGGTACGCCAACAGCTCGCACCGTCCGCTCGATTCCGACACCGTCGCCTATGCCGGCCAGATCGTGGCCCTCGTGGTCGCCGAGACCCTGGGCGCCGCCGAGGCGGCGGCCGGTGCGGTGAAGGTCGCCTACGCGGAGGAGCCCGCCGCCGGCGGCTTCGACGCCACCGGCGCCGAGACGGTGCGCCTCGCCGACCTGAAGGCTCAGCACGAGGATATCGCCCGGGGCGACGCCGAGGCGGGTTTCCGGGACGCGGCCCTCCGCGTCGAGGCGCGCTACGCGACGCCGGTCCAGCACCACAACCCGATCGAGCTGTTCACCACCCGGGCCGCCTGGGACGGCGAAAGGCTCACCGTCCACGAGCCGACCCGCTACGTCGGCGCCGTGCAGCACGGGCTCGCGGCGCAGCTCGGGCTCGATCCCGCGCAGGTGCGGGTGGTGGCGGGGCTGATCGGCGGCCATTTCGGCTCGAAATTCGCCCTGTCGCAGCACACCGCGCTGGTCGCGCTCGCGGCGCGGCACCTCGGCCGGCCGGTCTCGCTGGTGCCCAGCCGGCGACAGTGCTTCACCATCGCCAATTATCGGCCGGAATCGCGCCACCGCATCCGACTCGGCGCCGACCGGACGGGCCGGTTCACCGCCCTGGTCCACGAGGCCGAGACCGTGACGTCGCGCTTCGATCCCTTCGTCATGGAGGGCGCGGAGGTGACGGCGAGCCTCTACGCCTGCCCGAACATCCGCACCGAGGAGCGGGCCGTGCGGGTCGATCGCAACACGCCGGGGCCGATGCGGGCGCCCCCGGAGGTGCCGTTCCTGTTCGCCCTGGAGAGCGCCGTCGACGAGATGGCGGTCGCGCTCGGCATGGACCCGATCGCGCTGCGCCGCCTCAACGACACGGCGGTCGATCCGGTCTCCGGAAAACCGTTCTCGACCCGGCCGCTGATGGCCTGCTTCGACGCCGGCGCGAAGGCCTTCGGCTGGTCGCGCCGGGTGCCGCGCCCGGGCGCGATGCGCGACGGGCCCTGGCGGGTGGGTCTCGGCTGCGCGACCTCGGTGCGGCCTGCCAAGATCGCCGCCGCGACCCTGCGGGTCCGGCTCGGCCCGGACGGCGCCGCGGAGGTCGCCTGCGCGCACCACGAGATCGGCAACGGCATCACCACGCTGCTGGCGATGGGCGCGGCGGACGGGCTCGGCGTGCCGGTGGAGCGGGTCACCGTCCGGCTCGGCGACACCGACCTGCCGGCGGCGGGGATCTCGGGCGGGTCGAGCACGACCACCAGCCTGATGAGCGCCCTGGCGCTCGGCTGCCGCCAGATCCGCGAGAGCCTGGCGCAGGCCGCGACCGGGCAGGGCGGACGCCTCGCCGGCCGCGATCCGGGCAGCCTGCGCCTCGCGGGCGACCGGCTCGCGGCGCCGGACGGGGCCGGGATCGCGCTCGGCGAGGTCGTCGGCCCGGAAGGCGTCGAGACGGTCGCGGAGTTCGTGCCCGAGGGCGGCGACCGGGAGAAGGCGCTCGCGGGCCTGCGGCAGGGCCATATCGGGCTCGCCCTCGGTGGGGGCGGGAAGGCCGTCTCCTGGGGCTTCGGCGCGCAGTTCGCCGAGGTCCACGTCCACGCCGAGACCGGGGAAATCCGCGTCGCCCGGCTCACCGGCGCCTTCGCGGCTGGGCGCATCCTCAACCCGCTGACCGCGCGGAGCCAGCTCACGGGCGGGATGATCTGGGGCCTCGGCTCGGCGCTGCTCGAAGAGACGGTGGTGGACGGCGCCGCCTACCGCAACCCGGATCTCGCCGAGTACCTCGTCCCCACGGCGGCCGACGCGCCGGAGGTGGAGGCGCTGCTGGTGCCCGATCCCGACGATCAGGTCGACGCGCTGGGCCTGAAGGGCCTGGGCGAGCTCGGGATCATCGGGGTGAACGCGGCCATCGCCAACGCGATCCACCACGCCACCGGCCGCCGGATCCGCAGCCTGCCGATCCGGCTGGAGGACGTGGCGTGAGGGGCTGACTCTCCTCCCCCTTGCGGGGAGGAGTTTGGGGATCGCAGATCCCGCGTGGGGGTGGGGCCGGAAAGGGCTCGGCGGTTCCTTCTGAACCACCCCCACCCCTAACCCCTCCCCGCAAGGGGGGAGGGGAATATCGGACGCGCTTGCCCGCCGCCTACTCCATCGTCGGCGCGAGCTTCTTCACGCTTGCCACGTCCTCGCCGAGCCACGCCGCGTTCTTGGCGGTGCCGTCGAAGGTCGCGCTCGTCTTGAACAGCTCGTACTTGCCCTCCAGCGCGTAGGGCTTCGAGCGCGACAGCAGCTCGGCCACCGTGGCCTTGTCCATCGGCTTGAAGGTCTTCACCGCCTCGAAGGCTTGGTCGAGGTCGCGCTGGTTCTGGATGCCGGTGATCACCACCGAGACCGGCAGGTTCAGCGAGAAGTGCAGGTACTCGAGCGGCTTGATCGGCGCGTCCGCCTTCAGGATCACCCCGTCGCCGAAGGTCTTCATGGCGAGCGGCGCGATGCCGTTCTGCACGAGATAGGGCAGGACGAGGTGGCTGAACGAGCGGAAATGCGCGTCCATCACGTTGACCGGCATCTGCACGGCATCGAAGTGGAAGCCGCGCTCGGCGGCGACCTCCAGCATCTGCAGGTGGATGCGCGGGTCCTTGTGGCCGGTGAAGCCGATGTAGCGCAGCTTGCCCTGCTTCTTCGCCTCCAGGAAGCCCTCCATGGCGCCGCCCTCGGCGAAGACCCGGTCCGGGTCGTCGTAGCGCAGGATCTCGTGGTGCTGGACGAGGTCGATCCGGTCCGTGCGCAGGCGCAGGAGCGACTGGTCGATCTGCTTGAGCGCCTCCTCCTTGGTCCGCCCGTCCATCTTGGACATCAGGAAGACCTTGTCGCGGTACCCGCCCTGGGCCAGGGCCGCGCCCATGCGCAGCTCGGAGCGCCCCTCGTTGTAGTCCCAGCAATTGTCCATGAAGGTGATGCCGCGGTCGATCCCGGCATGGATCAGCCGCGTCGCCTCGTCGTCCGTCACGGCGCTCTTGCCGAGATGGAACCCGCCCATGCCGATCGCCGAGATCTTTTCGGAGCTCTTCCCGAACGACCGGTAGAGCATCTCGCCCCGGCGCTCGCCGGGATCGGTGACGAAGGGCAGGTCCGCGGGGTCCTGCGGGCGGTTGCCCGGGAGGACGGGAGCGTTCACGGCCGCACCCGCGCTGCCGGCGCCAGCGAGGCCCGCGCCGAGCACGGCGCCCTGGAGGAAGCTGCGGCGTTCCATCGGCTGTCTCCGTTCGAGGATGTCCTGGTGAGGGGAGGTAATGCGTCGGGCCGCGTCATCGTTCGGTCCCCGTGGCGAGGCGTCCCGCCGCGTGGAGCAGGCGCAGGGCGGCGCAGGCGGCGCCGTAGCCGTTGTCGATGTTGACCACCGTGATGCCCGGCGCGCAGCTCGCCAGCACGGCGTCGAGCGCGGCGCGCCCGCCCGCGGCGACACCGTAGCCCACGGAGGTCGGGACCGCGATCACCGCGCCCGCCACGAGGCCGCCGACGACGCTGGGCAAAGCCGCGTCCATGCCGGCGGCGACGATCACCACCGGGTGCGCCCGGATCTCCTCGATCCGCGACGTCAGCCGCCACAGGCCGGCGACGCCGACATCGGCGAAGAGCGAGGCCGCCCGTCCGGCATAGGCCAGCACTCGCAGCGCCTCGCGGGCGACAGGTACGTCCGAGGTGCCGGCCGCCACCACCGCGACCCGGGCCGGACCGGTGATCCGGGGGGCCTCGCCGAACACCGCCGTGCGCGAGACCGGGCAGTAATCGAGCCGCGCGGCGTCCCGGAGCCGGTCGCGCTTCTCCGGGTCGAGGCGGGTGAGGAGCAGCGAGGCGCCGCGCGCCCGGGCGGCCTCCAGGATCGCGTCGATCTGCTCCGGGCTCTTGCCGGCGCAGAAGATCGCCTCCTCCAGCCCGATCCGCTCGGGCCGGGCGAAATCGAGGGTGAACTCTTCGGAGATGCTCACGCCCGGGCCTCCCGCGGCTCGACCAGGAAGGCGCTGCCGACCCGGTAGGGGGCGAAGCGGACCGGGCCAGCGAGACGGGCCGGCGCCATGTCCCGGATGCCCGCCCCGAGCGTCTCGCGACCCTCGGCGTCGAGGGCGGCGAGGCTCGCCGGATCGAGTTCCACCACCACGCCCTCGGCGCGGACCCGACAGCGGACGGCCCGTCCGGCGCCGTCGGTCGCCAGCGCTCCGCCGACCAGCCGCTCGACCGCGTGAATGAAGGTCAGGGTCTCCGGCTCGATGGCGATGCCGGTCTCGACCCGGCTCGACAGGCAGGGCGCGGCCGGCAATTCCGCCACGGCCCCGAGGCCGAGGTCGCGGGCGAGCGCCCGGACCGACGCCTTGTCGAACCCGGCCTCCACGTAGGGGTGGCGCACGCCGTGCTCCCGGGCGGCGTCGAGGCCGGGGCGGTACTCGCCGAGGTCGTCGCGGTTCGCGCCCGACAGGATCTGGCGGTCGGTGACGCGTCGGACCGCGCCGTAGAGGTTGGTCTTGCAGAAGAAGCAGCGGTTGACCGGGTTCGCTCGGTAGGCCGGGTCGGCGAACTCGCCGGCCTCGATCACCCGTAAGGACCAGCCCTCGCGGGCGCCCTCGGCGCGCACGCGCGCGGTCGCTTCCTCCGGCACCGCCGGCGAGACCGCGTGGACCATGAGAGCCGCCCCCGGCGCCAGCCGGTGGGCGAGGGTGGCGAGCGTCAGGCTGTCGACCCCGCCGCTCACCGCCACCGCGACGGGGCCGAGCCCGGCGAGGACGGATTCCAGATGCTGGCGCGTCACCGCTCCTCCTGCTCCTGTTCCAGGGCGAGGCGCTCGGCCTCGCGGCGTAGGGCGGCCCGGGCCGCGTGGTCCGGACGGTCGCGGGCGTCGTCGGCCTCGGCCTTGGCGGTGCGCCCGCCCGGCC
The DNA here is from genome assembly GCF_053345625.1 of Methylobacterium sp. D53M. Taxonomy (NCBI): domain Bacteria; kingdom Pseudomonadati; phylum Pseudomonadota; class Alphaproteobacteria; order Hyphomicrobiales; family Methylobacteriaceae; genus Methylobacterium; species Methylobacterium sp. D53M. Next base: position 14,077 of record NZ_JBKFAL010000030.1, on the reverse strand, counting down.
GCGCCACGATCTTCACGCGAACCGACCGGCCGTCGTGCTCGACCGTGCGGGCGGCGCGCGCGAGCACCGCGCCCTCCACGGGGTGGTAACGCAGGCCGATGGTCGTGGTCTCCCGGAAGGAGGCCGCGACCGCCGCCTCCAGGCTCTCCGGACGGACCAGGACCTGGATCCGGGCCATCATCCGGCCCTTCTTGCCGATGACCGGCATCTGCACGACGTCCACGATGCCGGGCTCGGCGCGCAGCCGGTCGAGGCCCGTGGCGAGATCCTCGCCGGACTGGTCGTCGACCTCGAAGGCGATCACCGCGAGATCCCGCCGGCCCGGGCGGGACGCGGCGCCGTCCTCCAGCACGAGGGCGCGCAGGCAGTTGCTCAGGCCCGGCAGGACGTTCGTGCCGAAGCCGATGCCGGTGCGCCCGAGGATGCCCCGGGGGCGACCGCGCCCGGGATCGTCGCCGCAGAGGTGGCGCAGGATCGCCGCGCCGGTGGGGGTGACGCGCTCGCCGGGGATCCCGTCGTCGAGGGTCGCGAAGCCCGCCAGCAGCAGCGTCGTGGCGGGGGCCGGGACGGGGAGGGGACCGTGCTGGGTCCGCACCCGGCCGGAGCCCAGTGGCAGGGCCGAGACGCTCCAGCTGCGCGCCTCCAGGGCGGCGATCAGGTGGGCGGCGGCGACGATGTCGGCGATCGAGTCGGCGGCGCCGACCTCGTGGAACGCCACCGCGTCGACCGCGATGCCGTGGACGCGGGCTTCCGCCGCGGCCAGATGCCCGAAGATGCCGAGCGCGTGCGCCCGCACAGCCGGCGCGAGATCCGCCGCCTCCAGCGCGGCGCGGATCTCCGACCAGGGACGGTGGCCGTGGTCGTGGGCATGATCGTGGCCGTGATCGTGGCTGTGATCGTGAGCATGCGGATGGTCGTGCTGCCCGGTATGCGCGTGCCGGTGCGGCGCGGGCCCGGGCTCCGCCCCGGGCGCCGACACGGTGAAGCGCGCGCCGCTGAGGATCCCATCGTTGTGCGCGCTGACCGCGCAGGCGATGCGCGCGTCGACCGCCCGGACGCTGGCGGACACGCCGGCCCGATGCTCGGGGAAGGCGTCCAGCAGGGCGGCGGCGAACATGTCGCCGGCGACGCCGCCGAGCGCGTCGAGGTGGATGTGCATCGTGTGTCGCGCGGGCGCCGGTGGCGGGTGACGGGTCCGCCTCAGATCGGCCGCAGCCGCCCCGCGGCAAGGCGCACGCGGCCTCCGGTGCCGCGGCGTATCGCCCGCGCCGCTCAGGAGAGCTGCAGGTAGGCCGGATCGAACAGCCCGCGCTCCCGCAGTCCGTCGAGGTCGCGGATCGTCAGGCGGCGGCTGCGCAGGGCGACGAGGCCGCCGGTGCGCAGCTCCTTCAGGGTGCGGTTGATGTGCACGCTCGTCTGGCCGAGGGCGTCGGCGAGGTCGGGCTGGGTCACCGGCATCGGCAGCGTCGTCCCGTCCGCGAGGCCGACGCGCGTCAACCGCAGGTGCAGCTCGCAGAACAGGTGCGCCAGCCGCTCAATCGCCGAGCGCCGGCCGACGCTGGCGATCCACTCGCGGTGGATCGCCGTGGCGGCGAGCAGCTCCCGCCACAGGCACTCCTCGACGGCGGGCCGGCCGCGGACCGCGTCGCCGATCTGCTCCGGGGCGATCCGCGCGACGGTGACGGGCGTCAGCGCGCCGATGGCGTGGTCCATGCGCGCCCGGCGGAACACGAACGGGTCGCACAGGTCGCCCGGCAGGAGCAGCGCGACGATCGCCCGCCGGCCGTCCGGGAACTGCTTGTACCGGCAGGCCCAGCCGTCGAGGATCAGGTGCGTGTGGTACGGGTCGCTCTGCTGCCCCTCGATATCCTGCCGGGCCGCGACGTGGCGGACATGCAGGCGCCCCAACCCGTCGAGGATCGCGCGGTCCTCGGGCGCGAGCCGGACATGCCGCTCCATCTTCCGTACGAACGGGTTGTCCACGTCCGCCTCCGGTCAGATCACCGCGGCGCCGGCGTGCCGGCGGCCGGGCAGTCGCCGGGACAGGCGCCGGAGCAGGCGCCGGGGAGGTCGCCGAAGCGGGGGGCCATGGGGGATCGGGCGACGTCGCGCCCATCCGAAGCGTCCCGAACGACGGCGCCGCCATGGGTATCGGTCAAATAATGAGGCACGGATATTTCTATCGGCAGGGGGCCAAACCGTCGCCCGAACATCGAAGTCCGGATCTTCTTGATCGGCTTGTGCCTGCAGCAGAAAAACGCGCGCCAACCTGTGTTAAGTCGGCGTTCTCGCCGGCGACGCGCTCCGCGAGCCCCCCTCGCTCAGGAGGCCGTGCCGCCGGGTGAGGGCCGGGCGCCGCACTACTCCGCGGCGGCGCCCACCGTATCGGCCATGCGCGCCCGGCGCGTACCCAGGGGCTGCGGTTCGCCGACGGTCGTGTCCTCGGCGGTCTGATGCTCCATCTCGGCGTTCACCTGGGCGCCGGCCAGCACGATCATGGTCGAGAGCCAGATCCAGGTCATGAAGCCGATCGCCGCGCCGAGCGAGCCGTAGGTCTTGTTGTAGCTGCCGAAATGGCCGACGTACCAAGAGAACAGCAGCGACGCGACGATCCACAGCACGGCCGCGAGGGCGCCCCCGGGCGTGACCCAGCGCCAGCGCGGCGCGTCCCGGCTCGGCCCGTAGCGGTAGAGCAGGGCGAGGCCGAGCAGCACCGCCAGGAGCAGGACCGGCCACCGCAGCAGCGCCAGCCACCACGCGTCCGCGCCGAGCCCGACGAATTCCAGCACCACCGGCACCACCACCACCGCGGCCAGCGCCAGGAGGAGGAACAGGAGCGCCCCCGCCGTGAAGGCAAGGGAGACGAGATTGAGCACGAGGAAGTTGCGCTTCTCGCGCTCGTTGTAGACGAGGTTGAGCGCGTCGAAGACGTGCTTCACGCCACCGTTGGCGCTCCACACGGACAGGGCGATGCTGATAAGCAGGCTGAACCCGAGGGTGGTGTTGCCCTGCTCGTTCAGCCGCTTCACCTGGTCGCCGACGATCTCCAGAGCGCCCTGGGGCAGGATGCCCTGGAGGCTGGCGAGCTGGTCGTTGATGGTCGAGGCGTCGGCCACGAGGCCGTAGCAGGAGACCAGGGCCGCCACCGCCGGGAAGATCGCCAGGAGCGTGAAGAAGGTGACGCCGGCCGCGATCAGCGACAGGCGGTTCTCGCCGATGTCGTGATAGGCGCGCAGCGCGATGTCCTTCCAGCCCTTGGCGGGGATCTCGGTCGGCGTCGAGGCCTGCCGCCCGCGATCGGCCTCGGCCCGGGCGACGGCGTGGGCCTCCCGTCCCGCGTGCGCGGGCGACGTCCGGCGCGCCCCGTCCCGGTCGGCGGACCGGCCGGGCGCACGGTCGACCGAGGCACCGACCGCGCCGCGCGCCGACCGGCGGGGAAGGGCGACGATGCCGATCAGCGCGGTGGCGAGGGCGAGCGTCCAGACCGTCGAGGCGCCTCCCTCGGGCGCGGCGGCCCTGGCGGGGGCTGAATCGGGGGCAGGCATCGGCGACCTCGGAAGGGTTCGGGCAGACGGGGGCGGGCCTTCGGAGCCGCGCGTCGCGGCGGCCATTCGGACGCGCCCTGGACGGCGCGTCCGAATGGCCGCAGCTGCGAGGGGGAACGCCGCAGCGCGGGGAAGGGTTCGCCGTGCAGTTGCAACTCGACGACACACGACGCGGAGAACCGGCATGGCACGCCTGGACGGCGGGACGGTGGTCATCACCGGGGCCTCGAGCGGCATCGGCCGGGCGGCGGCCGAGGCCTTCGCGGCGCGGGGCGCCCGGGTGGTGCTGGCGGCGCGGCGGGCCGACGTGCTCGACGGAATCACCCGCGACCTGCGCGCGTCGGGCGCCGAGGCCGTCGCGGTCCCCACCGACGTCACAGAGCCCGAGGCGGTGGACGCCCTGTCCCGGGCGGCACTCCGGGCCTTCGGCGGCATCGACGTCTGGATCAACAATGCCGGGGTGGGGGTGTTCGGCCCCCTGCTGGACGCTCCCCTCGACCTGCACCGGCAGACGATCGCGGTGAACCTGCTGGGCGCCGTGCACGGGGCCTACGCGGTGCTGCCGCATTTCCTCGACCGCGGCCGGGGGACGCTGATCAACACGGTCTCGATGGGCGGCTGGGCGCCGACGCCCTTCGCCGCCGCCTACACGGCCAGCAAGTTCGGCCTGCGCGGCTTCTCGGCGAGCCTGCGCCAGGAACTCGCCCGGCACCGCCACATCCGCGTCTGCGCCGTATTTCCCGCCATCGTCGACACGCCGGGCCTGGAGCACGGCGCCAATGTCAGCGGCCGGCGGCTCAATCCCGGGCACCTGTACTACGCGCCCGAGGCCGTGGCGGAGACCTATCTCCGCCTCGCGCGCCACCCGCGCGACGAGGTCGCGGTCGGCTGGCCGGCCCGCCTCGCGCAGGTCGGCTACGCGCTGGCTCCGTACCCGACCGAGCACCTGATGGGTGCCGGGTTCCGGTGGGCCCTCGACCGTGCCGAACCCGGGCCGCGCACGCACGGGGCCCTGCGCGCGCCGACGCCGGAGGGCACGCGGGCCGACGGCGGCTGGCGCGCCCGCAAGGGCGTCCCCGATGCCGGAACCCTGAGTACGGCCCTCGGCACGGGGCTCGCCGCCGCGGGGGCCTACGCGGCCGTCCTCGCCGGTCTCGCGGCGACGCGGCGGTTCGGCGCCCGCGGCTGAGCCCCGTTCGGGACAGGCGTTAACCCATGTTGCGGCATGGGCGGCCGGGGCGCGCCACAACCGGTCCTCTGGGCTTGACCGGCCCGCCCGCCGACGACCGGACCGAATGCCCGACACCGAAGGCCCATCGCTCCTCGATCCCATCGCGGATGTCGCAGAGGAGGCCGGGGACGAGACCCGCTTCGGCCTGCCGGAGGCCGTGCGCGCCCATCTCGGCACGCTCCTCGGTCGCGCCTACGACCGGATCGACCTCGACTCGGACAGGGATGCGAACCCCTTCGCCGACCTGCTCGCGCGCCTGGAGACCGCCCTCGCGCAGGCCGAGGGCGAGCGCGACAGAACGTTCCGCGCGGGCCTGCTGCAGGTGGTGCCGGCGCTGCACCGGTTCGCGGTCTCGTTGACGCGCGACCCGGCCGCGGCGGACGATCTCGTGCAGGACACCCTGCTGCGCGGCTGGCGCGGCCGCGGCGGATTCACCCCCGGGACCAACCTAGAGGCGTGGCTGTTCACGATCCTCCGCAATGTCTTCTACAGCCAGCACCGCAAGCAGGGCCGCGAGGTCGCCGACACCGACGGCAGCTACGCCGAGCGGCTGACCAGCATCCCCGAGCAGGGGGGCCATCTCGACCTGCAGGACGTGCGCGCGGCCCTGGATCGGCTCGCGCCGGTGATGCGGGAGGCGCTGGTCCTCGTGGCGATCGAGAACCTGAGCTACGAGGAGGCCGCCGTCGTCATGAACTGCCGGATCGGCACCGTGAAGAGCCGGGTCTGGCGCGCCCGCGAGCAGCTCGCGCGCATGCTCGGCTACGGCGGCGACGAGATCGGCAGCGACGGGGTCATGCTCTCGGTGACCGGCACCTCGGCCTGATCGTGACGATTCTCACAATCGAATACGCCAATTCGACACTTCGACGGCCGTATTCGCAAGCAAATTGACTTAGGTGAAAGCGCCCGGGCCGCCGCCTGGGCGATATGGAGCGGGTTGGGTCGATCCGTCGACTCGGCCGGGCTCCCATCGGTGTGACATCCCCCCGATCCACCGATGGGAGCCTCTTCACCCGCAGCGGATGCGCGGGCCGGACACCCCCGCTCCCGATCTCAGGTCGAGCCGCCCCGAGCCGCGTCGAGCTGCTGCAGCAGCTCCGCCAGCCGGGGATCCAGCGCCTCGTCGATCACCGGATCGTACATCGCCCGCATCTGGTGGCCGAGCCGCACGCGCGTCTGCGCGTCGAGGGTCGGGCCGCCCGCGATGGGGATCACCCGCAGGGCGGCGGGTGCCGCGCCGGAGGCGTAGCGCTCGGTCGGTCTCGGGGCGGCACGCCGGTGCTCGGGCCGCGGTTCAGGCCGGTGTTCGGGATAAGGCATGCCTCCTACATCGGCCCGCACCCCCGCCGCGGCAACCACCGGTCCGCCCGATGGCACGACCGGCGGCACGACCGGCGGCACGTCCGGCGGCACGTCCGGCGGCGTCTCGTCGTCCGCCTCAGGCATCGTCCTCCGGGGCGAAGACCTCGCCCTTCTCGGCCAGCACGGTGTTGGCCGCGTCGCGGGCCAGCTCGTCCCGCGCGGCCGCGGGATCGGGGCGGCCGAGGGCCCGCGCCAGGGCCCCGTCCCAGCCGGGCGCCGGCGCCTGGCCCTGCCCGGCGAGGATCGCGCCGGCCCGGCGGCAGACCCGGTCCCAGTCCGGCGCGCCGAGGGCGGCCCAGTCGGTCCCGAGGCCGAGTTCGGTGGCGGCTTCGGTGGCGGCCTGAGTCGCGGCCCGGGTCGCGGCGTCGGCCGGGCCCGGCGGCGGGGCGGGGATGTCGGTCATGGCGATGCGGCCTCCTGCCGGGCTGTCGATGCTCCGGCGCACGATATAGCGCGCCGGTCCCCGCCCATCAGCGCAGGCCGTGGGCCGCGAGTTCCTCCGGCACGCAAGCGGCCGCGTCCTGGCGCACCAGGATCGCGTCGAGGGTGACCGGGCGGTCGTCCCAGGCATCCACGCCGACATCGCAGGAGCGCGTGGTGTCGGCGAGCCAGCCGTGGCTGTGCCCGTAGAGGTGGCGCGTCTCCCGCCACAGGCCCGGCCAGGCCCGGTGCGCGTAGTGCGACAGGAACAGGCGGTGCGGCCGCCCGCGGGCGTCCGCGACGGAGAGGCGGGCGCTCTCCACCGGCGGCTCGGTCCAGGGCAGGTCCAGGACACGGTTCGAATCGTGGTTGCCGCGGACGAGGCGCTTGGTGCCGTTCAGCCGCGCGAAGATCGCCGCGCAATGCGCCCGGCTGGCATGGGCGGCGAAGTCCCCGAGGTGCCAGACCACGTCCTCCGGGCCGACCACGGCGTTCCAGCCGGCGACCAGGGCCTCGTCGTGGGCCTCGACGCTGCCGAACCGAGCACCGCGGTGGCGGAGGATGTGCGGGTCGCCGAAATGCGTGTCCGCGGTGAAGAAGATCGCCATGGTGTCGAGACCTGGGCCGCGGGCGCGTCCCGTCCAGGCCAGCCGGCGCGGGGCGCGCGGCCGCACCGCCGCTTCGGGCCCGCTTCCAGCCCGACTCGGGCCCGCTTCCGGGAAGCCCCACGGGCCGGTAAGGCTGCGGCGATGCTGGATCCCGCCATCTACACCCATCTCCTGGACGAGGCGCGCGCCCATCCGCCGCTGCGGGCCGCCCTGGAGCGGGCCGGTCCGATCCGGATCGAGCCCTCGGCGCATCCGTGCGTCGCCGACCGCCTGTTCGTCGAGGTGGTCAACCAGCAGCTCTCCGTCCGGGCGGCGGCGGCGATCTGGGCCCGGATCGAGGCCGCGGCCGCGGCGGCGGGCGCGAGCCCGAGGGGACTGTTCGAGGCCGGGGACGCGGCGCTGCTGCGGGCCTGCGGCATCTCGGGCAACAAGGTGCGGGCGCTCCAGGCGATCGTGGCGGCCGAGACGGCGGGCCTCCTCGGGCCGGGCCTCGCCGCCCTGCCGCATCCCGAGCGGTCGGCGATCCTGTGCGGCATCCGCGGCGTCGGCCCCTGGACGGCCGACATGGTCGGCATCTTCCACTTCCACGACCCGGACATCTGGCCCGCGGGCGACGTGGCGGCGGTGGGCTGCCTGCGCCGCCTCACCGGGCAGGCCGACACCGCCGCGGTGGCGGCCGCCTTCGCGCCGTACCGCTCGATCCTGGCCCGCTACCTGTGGCGGATCAAGGACACGCCGCCCGCACCGGCGGACCTACCGGCGGCACTGCCGGCGGACCTGCCGACCCGGACGGAACCGGCGCCCTGGGCCGGGCGCCCCCGCGGCACGGCGAAATCCGGGTGACGGCCGGCCGGAGATCGGCTATCCGTCGGCGCCTCCCGGGCCCGTAGCTCAATGGTTAGAGCCGGCCGCTCATAACGGTCTGGTTGCAGGTTCGAGTCCTGCCGGGCCCACCACCAATTAGCTAAGGCGCTGCAAACGCTTAAAGATCGTCGACCATCTCGCTTGCAATCGGGCCGGGATGCATCACAAATTGCCTAACATGGGCGACGACGTTCCTGAGGGTCGCCCAGATCTTGATCCGGCCGGAAGGTGAGCTTCCAAGTCTCACTAGGCGGCTTGCAAGGCCGTTGCCAGGGCCAATTCCTGGGCCGTTGGCCATCCCAGGGCGGTCTGAGGACCGCTCTCGTTGTAGTGCCGCCGCCTCGTCTTGATCTTGTTCCTCATGTCGGCCAGCGACAGAGACGCAGTTCGCGTTCAGGCACTCGTCGCGTCGGCGGCCATCTGCCTTCTCTGCCCCCCATCTCCAAAGCAGCCGTTCCATTATCGGCCAGACTACGTCTCGCCGGATCGTCGGGGCGCGTGAGACCGACCGTTTCGCTTCGCGCTCAACCCGGCCATTCGGGGCACACCGCCTTGTTCTCCGAAGCGGACGCTCCGGCAGCGCCACGCATAAGACCGAGGATCGCGCGCACCTGCCCTCGATTGTCGAGAAGATCCAGGCCAGGAATGCCGCCCCGCTGATCCGCGCTGAGGCCGTCGCGGCGGATGCGTCTTCGTTCTGGCCTGCCTGAACAAGGTGGAGAACCAACTCGAACGCGTTCGCGCCGAGTCGATCTGGGACCGCGCCATTCAGGAAGTCGCCCAACATCGGCTACGGTTTCGCCTTCGGGCGCGGGATAGTCGCTCTCCCGAGGAGCGACGTGGCGCAGGTCAGCCCATCGCATTGCGGAGTTCGCCTACGTGGATGTCGTCGAGATCCATCGCTCGCCGTGGCGGACCATCGGCCTCTTCCTGGCCTCCGTCGGTTTCGCGGCCTTCGCCGGCTGGCTGATCTATGCGCACCCGACAATCGGGCGCACGGCCGTAACGCCCGGAAGCTTCGCCGAGTTCGAGGCCTATGCCGGCGTCGCGTTCTTCGGCCTCTGCACGGTGCTGATCTTCCCCAAGCTGTTCCAGTCGAAACCGGTGGTGTCCGTCGGGCCGCGTGGGATCTACGATCGCAGGCTGTCGACCGACTGGATCCCCTGGGAGACGATCCGCAGCGTGACCCCGATGCAAATCCAGCGGCAGCGCATGCTGGTGCTGGAGATCGACCCGACGGCCGACGCGCATCTGTCCTGGACGAAGGGGGCGCGCCGCAGGGCCAAACTGAATCGGGTCTTCGGGCGGTCCGGGTACTGGATGACGGCGGCCGATCTGCGCGGCGGCTTCCCGGCATTGGCCGAGGCGGTGTCCGCGGCCCGGCGCAACGCGTAGCCTGGGGTCCGCCGGCTATTCCATCGCCGCCCGTTCGCTCATCCGGGAACTGACCCGGTGATCGCGGCTCTCCAGCTCGGCTGTCGACGAAATCACGACGTCGGACAGGCCGAGCCACGAGGCCATCAATCGCAACTCCGCGAGTATCCGCTCCATCGTAGCCGCCGGCGCACCCGGCTCTTGATGCGCGCGCAGGACGATCAGCGCCCCGGCCCGTCGATCCGCCTTCAGGTCGACCCTGGCTACCAGCGCGCCGTCCATGAGGAACGGCAGCACGTAGTAGCCGTGCTCGCGCTTGTGGGCGGGCGTGTAGATCTCGAGGCGGTACCGGAATCCGAAGAGGCGCTCCGTCCGTGGCCGGTGCCAGACGAGCGGGTCGAACGGCGACAGGAGGGCCGCGCCGCGGTGATGGCGGCCGGGCCGGGCATCCCTGTGCAGGTACGCCTGCTGCTGCCATCCGCGGACGGTCACGGGAATGAGCACGCCCTCCTCGACGAGCTGCTCGATGGGCAGGCGCGCCTCGGTCGGCGAAAGGCGGTAGTAGTCGCGCAGGTCATTCGCGGTCGCCACGCCGAGCGCCTCCGCGGATCGCGCGACGAGTTCGCGCCGGGCGTCCACCGGAGCCGGGGTCGGTCGGGCGAGGACGGAGCGGGGCAGCACCCGTTCGGGCAGGTCGTACACGCGCTCGAAGCTGCACCTCCGATGCGTCGACGCCACGAGTCCCGCCCAGAAGAGCCATTCGAGCGCGTGCTTGGCATCGCTCCAGACCCACATGCCCTTGGACGCCTTCGGGCCCGAGACGTCGGAGGCAGCCAGCGGGCCCTCCTGCCCGATCCGGGCGAGCATGGCGTCCGCCTCCGCGCGCCGCTCGCCCGCGAACGCCTTGAGCTGGTTCCATACGCCGTGGCCCTGGCGGGCGCGGTCCATGCGCCAGCGCAGCAGAGGCTGGAGATCGATCGGCAGGAGGGACGCCTCGTGACCCCAGTACTCGAAGAAGCGCTTCGAGCCTGCGACAGCCAGGGCGTCGAGGGCGCCGCGGTCGTAGGGCCCCAGGCGCGAGAACAGCGGCATGTAGTGGGCGCGGACGAGGACGTTCACGCTGTCGATCTGGAGCAGGCCCAGGCGGCCTATCTGCCGACGCATCCGCGAGACGGCGATCCCGTCCGACAGCGGGCGCATGCCGAGGCCCTGGGCGGTCAGCGCGATGCGGCGCGCTTCGGTAATCGACAGTTCCAGCTTCGATCCAGCCATGGGATGGGCGGGGAGGCGGGCGTCACGATCCTACGGCCGCAGGTGCTGACCTTCGGAGGATACCCTCCACCGTCATCTGCTCAGCGGATCGTGTGGCTGGCGGCCTCGACGGTGGCTGGCCGGGACGGCTTGTTGAACACCGTCTGGCAGCCCGGACTCAGGCGCACCCTGTTCCGGACCATGCAGGCCGTGATCCGGTCACGGTCCGGGATCTCGCTCAGGCAGAGCTTGAATGCGTCTCCTCGGCACAGGCGCGCCGCCTCTGCATCGTCGGCCCTGGCGGGCGTGCCGACGAAGAGCGTCGATGCGACGACGACGACGACGGCGGACAGACAGACGATTGCTTTCATGGTGCCGAGGTGCCCGATCTGGATCCTTCCGAAGGGCGGGCGTCCGATGGGCCAAGTGGCATCTGCGCTCGCCGATCCCACAACAGGATCCGGAACCTCGGGTTCCGCCCGGGGATGCCGCCCCATGCGCCCGGCACAGGCGCACCATTCGTGGGCAGGGCCGGCGGCCCGGTCTACCGGTCGCCGCGGCCGTCGATCCGGTCCTGAAGACCAGTCGCGACATAGACGAAGGCGCCGAGCAGGGCGACGGCCGCGGGCGTCGCAAACAGGAGCCACGTGTAGTCGTGCGGGCTCATCGCAGCTCCTTCGCACCCAGGGGGAGGGGCGTGCCCGCCCATGGATGGACCCGAACGGCGGGAAGCGATAGCCGGCCGGCCCTCAGGCTCGGCTTCCCGGCTACCTCGTGGCGCAGCGCTTCAGGGTGAACGGCTTGCCGGCCTTGAAGCCGCGTGCGATCGACGCGATCATCGTGTCGCCGGCGACCGAGAGCGTCCATCGCGCCTTCCTGGCCGAAGGACCGCCGCTGCAGACCTCGCCGAGCTTCCATCCGAAGCTGCCGGCCGTACCGCTCCCAAGAAAAACGCCCCCGATGTTTCTGACGAGGGCGCGAGGTGCGTTGAGGACGACCCATGCGTCAGGTCGCTGGTATAATGCATGCCAGAACGAGAGGTGCAACTCCCGAGTCCCGGCCACCCAGCTTGCGATCCGCGCTGGGGCCACAACGGCTGCCTCGATCCAGTTTGCAGTCGGGATAGCGTACAACACTCGGCCGACGACACGCGAGAGTGCATGACATCGCTGCTGCAGATCTCATCGACCGACACCAGTCCGATCCTGGCCCTCAACAACGCGCACGCGGCCGAGCTCTCCCTGCTCGACGAGGAAGGTCTCTCCGAGCTCGTGGCGGGGAGCTTCCACGCACGCCGGATTGGCCGCAACGACGCTTTCCTGATCGCCCTCGATGAGCGGCATCCGACCTATGCGAGCCCGAACTATCTATGGTTCCGCAGACGCTACCCGCGCTTCGTGTACGTCGACCGGGTCGTGGTCGCCGGCATTGCCCGCGGCCTCGGCCATGCGCGGCGGCTCTACGAGGATCTCTTCCGGAAGGCCCGCGAGGCCGGTCACGACCTGATCGTGTGCGAAGTCAACTCGATGCCCCCCAACCCGGGCTCGGACGCCTTCCACGCCCGGCTCGGTTTCGAGGAGGTCGGCGCAGCCACCATTCACGGCGGGGCCAAGACCGTCCGCTATCTCGCTCTTCGCCTGCCCGGCCCGCGCTGACCGCGCACGAGCCGACGGCAAGTCCATACAGATAGGCCAGTCAGGTTCGTCGACGCCCGCGCTTGCCGGCTGCCTCCAGAGGCCGCGCGGCACGCTCGAAGCCGGCCCAGGGATCCTTGCCGAGCGCCGCCAAGCGACCGGGCAGGGTGGCGACGTCGAAGCGCGATCCGGAACCGAGGGACGGGAGTTCGTCCCAGCCGACCGGCACCGAGACCGGCGCTCCCGCGCGGGCGCGGGTCGAGAAGGTCGCAACCGCGGTCGCACCACGCTGGTTGCGCAGATAGTCGATATAGATGCGGCCGTCCCTGGACTTCTTGGACACGGTCGCGACGTAGCGGTCGGGCGCGTTCTTGGCCATCTCGGAGGCGAGCCCCTTCGAGAACGCCTTCGCCTCATCCCACCCACCCTTCGGTTCGACCGGGACGACGACGTGCAGTCCCTTACCTCCGGTCGTCTTGACGAAGGCGCCGAACCCCGAGATCCGCAGACGCTCGCGGACCTCGAGCGCGCCGGCGACGAGGTCGGTCCAGCCCACGCCGTCCCCGGGATCCAGATCGAAGACCAAGCGGTCCGGCCGATCCGGGTCCGCGGCCGTCGCGCCCCAGGGGTGGATCTCGAGGACGCTTGCCTGGACCAGGGCGCGCAGGCCATCCGGGTCGCCGATCACGACCGCCTTCCCGGTCCCGCCTTCGAGGACGCGGAGAAGGCGTTCGTCGATCCCGGACCAGCCGTGCTTCTGGTAGAAGCACGAGCCGAGGCCAGCCGGGCACCGGACGAGCGACAGAGGCCGGTCGATCACGTGCGGCAGGATGCGGTCGGCGATCTCGGCATAGTACCCGGCCAAGCCCTCCTTCGTCAGGCCGACGTCCGGCCAGAGCACGCGATCTGGATGCGTGAGCGTCACGGTCGACTCCGCGGTTCTCCGCTTCGGCGCCCGTGAATGCGCCGGCGCCGCCTTCCGGACGACCTCGTCGGGCGCCACGCCGGTCCGGATGGTCTTGAACGACGCATGCCGCAGTTGACCGTCGGCGGTCCATCCGCGGAACGTCACCTCACATACGAGACGAGGCTCCACCCATCGTGCATTGCGGCGCGCCAGGGGCGGCAGTTCGGCGTCGAACGGCGGCGCTGGGATCCGCAGGGACTCCAGTTTCACCCAGAGCTCGCGCGCGACCGCGTCGCCGAACCCCGTACCCACCCGTCCCACGTGGACGAGGGTGCCATCCTGGTGTGTTCCCAGGATCAACGAGCCGACGGATTTCGGGGCCGTGCCTGAGGGCATGAAGCCCGCGACGACGAACTCCTGGGAGCCGGTGCATTTCACCTTGCGCCAGAGATCGCTTCGTCCGGAGCGGTAGGCCGCGTCGGCCCGCTTGGCGACGATGCCTTCGAGCCCGAGGCGGCAGGCATGGCGGGCCATGGCCGCACCGTCGTCGATGAGATGCTCACTGAACCGGATCCGGTCGGCGGTCCCCGCATCGTCCAGGCTCTGCAGCAGCAGAGCCTTGCGCTCGGTCAGGGGGAGGGCGCGGATGTCCTTGCCGTCGATGTAGAGCAAGTCGAAGGCGTAGAAGAGCGCCGCGCCCGTGTCGCCGTCGGCGAGGGCCTGCTGAAGCGCCGCGAAGCTCGAGATGCCGCTCGCGTTATCGACGACGATCTCGCCGTCGATCAGGGCGGAGGGCAGCTTCAGCTTCTGCAGGGCCTTCGCGATCGGCTCGAACTTCGCCGTCCAGTCGAGGCCGGATCGCGTCGACAGCTTCACGG
>NZ_JBKFAL010000029.1:0-62089 GCF_053345625.1 Methylobacterium sp. D53M | reverse complement strand
GCCGATCCGGGCCGTCAACACCCTTTTTGCCGGCCGGCGCGGCGAACCACCCGTAAGCCTGGCGGTGGATGATCGCGGTCTTTCCCGCGCCGGGGCTGGCGCTCGGGAGCAGCACGCCTCAATCTCGACACGCTGGGTCGTGAGATGAGATTGCCGGGCGCGGATGTCGCCTCCGGTATGGTCGAGCCCGGCCTCAGCGCCGCGGATCCCGCGGGAACACCCGTTCGCCATCGTCTTCTCAGGGCCTTCGAGTGAAGCGCGAGCGACTCAAGATCGGCGACGTGGCCGCCCTCCCCCCGGCACGCGGGGTGCACGAGCCTCTCGACCATCTCGGCGCGACCGCGACGCAGATCGACCGACGCGCCGTCAACCTCCGCTGGCTCTGCGCCAGCAGCCTCACCGGCCTGACCGGCGCCGGTCTGATCGCTGCGGCGCTCCACGTGTCCCTCCAGGGCGACGTCTCCTTCGCGGCCATTCCCGAGAAGGCGGCGATCATGCCCCGCCCCCAGCCGAGCGAGAGCGGCGCCAACATCGCCCGCAAGGGCGACCGGCTGGTGCGCAACCTCATGATCGCCTCGGCCAAGCAGAGCTTCAAGGCGCCGGTCACGGTCCGCCTCGGCGACCGCGAGATCATCAAGGCCAAGGCCTTCGTGCGGCTGACGACGCCCCTGTCGATGACGACGGGCGTCTACGCCGCCGAGCCGCCCCGCTTCGACCCCATGAAGTTCGTCTCCGACGAGCCGCTGGAGCGCGCGCCCGATGCGTCCGCCGACGCCCCCAGCGCCGAGGTCACCGTGGTCAAGCGCGAACTCGCCGACGCTGCCGTCGACGCCAACGCGCCCGCCCTCAGCGACGACGACGTCACCGCGCAGGTCGAGGAGGAGCGCCGTATCGCCGCCGAGGCAGGGCGCCGCGCCGCCATCCCGATCGCCCCGCAGATCATGCTGTCGCGGACGCTCCAGCAGGGCGCGGCCGGCGACGGCGACGGCGCGGCGCCGAAGGACGCGAACCCCTTCAAGTCCATCGAGGTGCTGGTCGTCCCGGAGAACGTCACGAAGGTCGCCAAGGTCGAGCTGAAGGCCAACGAGGCGCCGCTCGTGGAGGAGCGCGATCTCGCGCTGAAGCGCGGCGAGACACTGGAGACCACGCTCAAGGCCACCGGCCTCGCGAGCGACGATGCCGTTCGCGGCATCGTCGCCGCGCTCGGGGGCAAGACCCGCACCGCTGCCCTCAACGAGGGGCAGCCGATGCGCGTCCAGGTCGCCCCCGGGCCCCGTCCCGGCGATCCCCGCCAGGTGACGCGCGTGGTGCTGTACGGCGAGAACGGCATCGAGGGCATCGCGGCCCTGAACGACCGCGGCGCCTTCGTGTCGGTGGCGCCCCCCGCCGAGGAGGCCCCCTCCCCCAAGGGACAGCCTCAGGCGGAGGCCGGCGAGGACGAGGACGAGGATTCCGGCTCCGGGCCGCGCCTGTACCAGAGCCTCTACGAGACGGCCGCGCGCCACGACCTGCCGCGGGCCACGGTCGAGGACATCGTCCGCGTCTTCAGCTACGACCTCGACTTCCAGCGCCGCATCGGCAGCGGTGACGGGCTCGACGTCTTCTACAGCACCGACGACGAGGCCAGCGCCGATCGTCCGGACCTGCTCTACGCGGCCCTGACGCTCGGCGGAGAGACCCGCAAGGTCTACCGCTTCCAGTCGCCGGACGACGGCACGATCGACTACCTCGACGAGCAGGGCCGGTCGCTGAAGAAGTTCCTGCTGCGCAAGCCCATCGCCGACGGGATCATGCGCTCCGGCTTCGGTTACCGCCGCCACCCGGTGCTGGGCTACGCCAAGCTGCACACGGGCGTCGACTGGTCGAACCCGATCGGCACGCCGATCATGGCGGCCGGCAACGGCGTGGTGATCCGCGCGGAGATGACCTCGGGCTACGGCAACCGGGTCGAGCTGCAGCACGTCAACGGCTACGTGACGACCTACAACCACATGTCGCGGTTCGGCCGCGGCATCCGCGAGGGCGTCAAGGTCCGGCAGGGCCAGATCGTCGGCTATGTCGGCTCGACCGGCCTGTCGACCGGCGCGCACCTCCACTACGAGGTGATCATCAACGGCCACTTCGTCGACCCGATGAAGATCCGCGTCCCCCGCGGCCGGGAACTCGACGGGCGCCTGCTCGCCGACTTCAAGCGCCAGCGCGAGCAGATCGACGCCACCATGCAGAAGTCGAAGAGCGCGACCGCCCTCGCCCAGCGCGACGCGGCGGTCCGCTGAGGGAGCGCGCTGTCGTTCAGGCGAAGCCGAGCCGGGCGCGGACAGCCTCGGGCGTCGCGCCGGCCTGCCGAAGGTCGGCGAGGGATCGCGAGCCGCGCGACTTGGCCAGCTTCTCGCCTCCGGTATCGAGTAGCAGCGCGTGGTGGCGGTAGCGCGGGACCGGCAGGCCGAGCAGGGCCTGCAGGAGCACGTGCAGGTCGGTGGCCGCCTCGAGGTCGCGGCCCCGCACCACGTGGGTGATCCCCTCCGCCGCGTCGTCGTGGACCACGGCGAGGTGGTAGCTCGTCGGCACGTCGCGCCGGGCGATCACCGCGTCCCCCCAGCGTGCCGGATCCGCCGCGACCCGGTGCGCGCCGGCCGTGTCGAAGGCGACGTAGCCGTGGGTCGGGCCGGCGTGGCGCAGGGCGGCCGTCATGTCGAGCCGCCAGGTATGCGGGTCGCCGCGGGCGATCCGGTCCGCGGCCGCCGCCCGGTCCAGGTGGCGGCAGGTGCCGGGATAGAGCGGCACGCCGTCCGGATCGCGGGGGCCGTCGCCGCCGGAGGCGACGCGCGCCCGGATCTGGCCGCGTGAGCAGAAGCACGGATAGGCGAGCCCGCTCGCGATCAGCCCGTCGAGGGCGGACCGGTAGGCCGCGATGTGCCAGGACTGGCGCCGCACCGGTTCGGGATAGGTCAGCCCGAGCCAGGCGAGGTCGGTGACGATCCCGTCGACGAAGTCCGGCTTCGAGCGCGCGGGATCGATGTCCTCGATCCGCAGGCGGCAGACGCCCCCCATCCGGGCGGCGAGGTCCGCGTTGAGCAGCGCCGAGTAGGCGTGGCCGAGGTGCAGACGCCCGTTCGGGCTCGGCGCGAAGCGCAGCACCGGAGCCGCGGCGGTCACGGACCGGTCCGGCAGATCACCCGTCCCGGCGGGTCAGGCACTGCGGCGCGCCGGGCTGGCAGGCGATCCCGGGCAGCGAGCAGGCCGGTCCCTCCGCCAGGCGGCGGCAGACCTTGCAGCCGTCGGTCCACTCGAGGCAGGCCGGATCGTCGGCCGCCGACACCGCCGGCGACGCGTGCCGCGCCGGCGCCAGGGCGCCGATGAGCACGGTGGCGATCACGAGGATCGCGATGCCCCAGGCGGCAAGCGCGCCGCTCGACGAGCGCGGTGCGGGCGACGGAGGGCTGACGGTCGACATGGGCCTCCTGTTGGCGCGGGACCCGCCCGCCTGTCAACGCGCGCTCAGGCGGCCCGCGCGGATCGGCGCTCCAGCAGCGGCGGGAGCAGCTTCAGATTCAGCGGCTTGGCCAGGAACCCGTCGAAGCCGGCCGCCCGGGCGGCGGCCTCGTCCTCCCGGCCGGCATTCGCGGTCAGCGCGACGAGGTGGAGGCGGTCCGCGCCGTCCGCTTCGGCGGCGCGGATCCGCCGGGCGGTCTCGTGCCCGTCGAGGCGGGGCATCCGCACGTCGATCAGCGCGAGGTCGAAGGGGCCGTCCGTCTCCAGCCGCGCGAGGGCCTCGAGGCCGTCGACGGCGTGGACCACCGTGGCGCCGAGGCGCTCCAGGGCACGAGTCGCCAGCAGGGCGTTGATCGGGTTGTCCTCGGCCAGCAGGATCCGCAGGCTGGAGCCGACGCGCGCCGGCTCCGCCGCCGGCGCGGCCGCGGCCTCGACCGGGCCCGTCGACGCGAGCAGGCGCTCGAACAGGGACCGCGGCCGGACCGGCTTGATCAGGTAGCCGTCGAAGCCGGCCGCGCCGGGGGACCCGAAGCCGCGCCGGTCGAACGGCGAGAGGAGCACGAGGCTGGTGCGGACCCCGCAGGCGCGGGCCGCGTCGGCGATCTGGCGCACCGCCGCGTCGCCCAGTGCCCGGTCGGCCAGCACCGCGTCGAAGGCCGCGCCCGACAGGGCGTCGAGGCCCGATTCCAGGCTGTCGACGATCACGGTGGCGGCCCCGGCCCGGGATAGGCTGCGGGCGAGGTACGGGGCCTGGAACGGCGAGTCGGCGACGATCAGGCAGCGCCGCGGGGCGAGTGTCGGCAGCGGCGCGCGCCCGCTATCCTCGGCCGCCGCGACCTCGGCGAGCGGCAGCAGGACCCGGAAGGTCGAGCCCCGGCCGAGGCGCGAGTCCGCCTCGATCCGCCCGCCCATGCGGGTCACGAGCCGCCGCGTGATGGCGAGGCCCAGCCCCGTGCCCTCGTGGCTGCGGCTCGCGCTGCCGTCGCCCTGCTCGAACTCCTCGAACAGGATCGGCAGCCGCTCCTCCGGGATCCCCGGGCCGGTATCCGCCACGGCGAGCACGACCTCGCCGCCGGTCCCGGCCCGCGCGAAGCTCAGGCTGACGCCGACGCCGCCGCGCTCGGTGAACTTGATGGCGTTGCCGGCGAGGTTGATCAGGATCTGCCGCACCCGGTCGGCGTCGCCCAGGATCGCGGCCGGGAAGTCCTCGGCCACGTCGAGGGCGATCTCGATGCCCTTGTCCTGGGCGCGGGGCGCCAGCAGCTCGACGACCCCCTCGGAGAGGGCCGGCAGGTCGAAGGGCTCGGCCGCGAGGTCCAGGCGCCCGGCCTCGATCCGCGAGAAGTCGAGGACCCCGTCGATCAGGCCGAGCAGCGCCTGGCCGCTGGTGCGCACCGCCTCCACGTAGGTGCGCTGCTCGGGGTTCAACGCGGTCCCGAGCACGAGATCGGCCATGCCCAGGATGCCGTTGAGCGGCGTCCGCATCTCGTGGCTCACGGTCGCCAGGAAGCGGGATTTGGCGACGCTCGCCGCCTTGGCGCGCTCCAGGGCCGCGTCGCGGCTGCGGATCGCCTCCACCCGCGCGGTCACGTCCCGGCCCGCCCGCAGCCAGTGCGTCGCGTCGCCGTGCGCCACCGGCATCTCCACGAAGGCGAACCAGCGCGCCCGCCCGTCCGCCGTCCGGACCTGCGCCTCCAGGCGGCGGACCCCGTCCGGCCCGATCTCCACGGCGTTCCGGTCGAGGATCTCGAGATCGTCCTGGGAGCCGATCAGCGCGATCGGCTCGCGGCCGAGGAGGCGGGCGAAATCCTCGTTGGCGTAGGTGATGCGCCCGCGGGCATCCCGCTGGACGATGATCTCGGTGGTGGCGGCCACCAGGGCGCGGTAGCGGTCCTCGCTCTCGCTGATCCGCCAGAGGCGGTCCTGCAGCCGCTCGGCCTCGCGCTCGGCGCGCCGCGTTCCGAGCCGGCGCCAGAGGGCGAAGGCCAGTGCGGCCGCGGTCAGGAGCGCCAGGACAGGCGCCAGCGTGTCGATCATTCCGGCCTCCCCGGCATCGGGCCGGTCCGCCGCAGGATCGCAGCCGAAGCTGAAGGCGGCGTTGGGAAAGGCCCTTAACCGCCGGTTGCGGACTTCGCGGAGTCCGCGGCGGAATCCGCGGCGGAGTCCGCGACGCGGCGCGGGATCAACGGTACCGTGCGGTGATCCGAGAAGCGGCTCGCGAGTTGCCTGCCAGGACGCAGGTCCGGACGGAGACGGTACATGCCCGGTGAGCACTACGACGTCATCATTGTCGGGTCCGGTCCCGGCGGCGGCACGATGGCGTGGCGCCTCGCCCAGACCGGCAAGCGCATCCTGCTGATCGAGCGCGGCGACTACCTGCTGCGCGAGCCGCGGAACTGGGACAGTCAGGCGGTGATCGTCGACGGCTACTACCAGGCCAAGGAGACGTGGTACTCGTCCGACGGCAAGAGCTTCCACCCCGGCCTGCACTACTACGTCGGCGGAAACTCGAAGTTCTACGGCTCGATCCTCTTCCGCCTCCGCGAGAGGGACTTCGCCGAGATCCGCCACCAGGACGGCGTCGCGCCGGCCTGGCCCGTCGGATACGACGTCTTCGAGCCGTACTATCAGGCGGCCGAGGAGCTGTTCCACGTCCACGGCCTGCGCGGCGAGGACCCGACCGAGCCCTGGTCGACGAAGCCCTACGCCCATCCGCCGGTGGCGCACGAGCCGCGGATCCAGGAGCTGTTCGACAACCTGAAACGGGCGGGCCACCACCCGTTCCACCTGCCGGTGGGCGTGCGGCTGGTGGAGAAGGACGGCCGCGCGGTGCCGACCTCGCCCTGCATCAAGTGCGAGTCGTTCGACGGCTTCCCCTGCCCCACCAACGGCAAGTCGGACGCGCAGACCATGGTGGTCGACCCTGCCCTGCGCGACTGCCCGAACCTGACGCTGCTCACCCGCACCTACATCGAGCGCCTCGTCACCGACGCCTCCGGCCGCACCGTCACGGGCGTCGTCGGGAACCGGGACGGCGCGCCGTTCGAGGCCTCGGCCGACATCGTGGTGGTGGCCTGCGGCGCCCTCTCCTCGGCGCTGCTGCTGCTGCGCTCGGCCAGCGACCGCCACCCGAGCGGCCTCGCCAACGGGTCGGATCAGGTCGGGCGCAACTACATGCGCCACAACAACTCGACGGTGCTGGCGATCTCGAAGGTCCCGAACCCGACCCGGTTCCAGAAGACGCTCGGCCTCAACGACTTCTACTTCGGCGATCCGGACCCGAAGGACGGCTGGGACTTCCCGCTCGGCCACATCCAGATGGTCGGCAAGTCGGACGGCGCCCAGATCCACGGCGAGGGCCTGCCCGGCTTCCTGCAATGGTTCCCCGACAAGCCGTTCGACTGGATCGCCAAGCACTCCGTCGACTTCTGGCTGACTTCCGAGGACGTGCCGCTGCCGCAGAACCGGATCTTCTACAAGGACGGCAAGGTCCATCTCGACCTCACCGAGACGAACGTCGAGGCGCACAAGCGGCTCCGGCACAAGCTGCGCGAGATCTGCAGCTTCACCGACATCCACCCGCACCTGTTCGACCGCTCGCTCTACCTGGGCAAGAACGTCCCGATCGGCGGGACGGCCCACCAGGCGGGGACCCTGCGGTTCGGCGCGGATCCGAGGACGTCGGTGCTCGACACCAACTGCAAGGCGCACGAGCTGGACAACCTCTACGTGACCGATGCCAGCTTCTTCCCGTCGATCGGCGCCGTGAACCCGACGCTGACGATCATCGCCAACGCCCTGCGGGTTGCCGACCATCTCGTGGCGCGGATGGGCGCCGAGGACACGATCGCGCCGCCCCGGCTCTTCGACCACACCGAGCCGCGGGAGCCGCTGCCGGCCTGAGGAGCGGCGGGGCGCGGAACACCGCTCTCCCCGGCTCGTCCCGAGGTGCCGGCACCGGACACGCGTGATCGTCCCCGCGCGCCGACTGGCGCCGGGGGCATGGCCCGGGAGGCGAGCACGAGGGACGCGGGACGCCGCGGGAACCCAGGTGTCGGCCAAGTACGCGCGGGATCCGATCCCCGCGGCGCCCCGCGGCATCGGCCGGGCATGGTCCCCGGCCGGTGCCGTCTGTCTCGTCGCGGCGTCTCCGACGTCCCGGTCCTGCGACTCCCCGTTAGCGGTCTCTGTCGAGGTGCGCGCACGCCGTGCCCGCACCTCCGGAACCCGCATCGGCGCCGTGGCCTTCCAGCCGTCCCCCGCCTCGTAGTGGGCGGGTCCGCAGGTCGCTCAGGGTCGGCCCAGAGGCGGGTCGGCGCGGGGGCATTTCCTCACCCCGCCGGGCACAGTGCCGCCCGGTCTCACGCCCGCATCCGAGGCACGCCCCGCACCGGTCCGTCGCCCGGGGCGATGGCGGCTGAGAGCCACCGACGCGGGCGCCGCCCCGTCCCCGGACCCGACCGGTCAGCCACCGGGCGGGCCCCCGAAGGACGCCCCGGGATCGCTCCCGGGCCGCCGCGGACAGGTGCGGTCAGGAAGCACAAAATAGGAACATTGTCAAGGCAAACTGAGCCGCGCGCCCCGGTCGACGCCCCTCTCCGTCATCGCGAGCGCAGCGAAGCGACCCAGGGCGGCGCAACATCGGCAAGGTCGCGCTGCTGGCTCGCTTCGCTCCGCTCGCATGGACGTCGGTGCCGAGAAACCATCGGCCGCTGGCACCGTCACATGGGCCGAGCCCTGCCGTCACTCCGGGACGCCGCGGCGCGACTTCGGGATGACGGGCAAGCCGTCGCATCTGCTATGTCGGCACTCCGATCCTCCACCGAACGCGACGCCCGTGGCCATCGACCATATCGATCTCAGCCGGATCGACCTGAACCTGCTGGTCGCCCTCGACGCGCTGCTCGACGAGCGCAGCGTCACGCGGGCCGCCGCACGGGTCGGGATCGGCCAGTCGGCGATGAGCTCGAGCCTCGCCCGCCTGCGCCGCTTGTTCGACGACGAGCTCCTGACCCGGGCGCCGGACGGGATGCGGCCGACGCCCCGCGCCCTGAAGATCGCCGAGCCGCTGCGCGCCACCCTCCGGCAGGTGCAGGCGCTGGTGCACCGGGAGGAGCGGTTCGACCCGGCCACCGTCGCGCGCACCTTCACGGTGAGCCTGCCCGACAGCGTCGAGGCGCTGCTCGGGCCGCGGCTGATCGCGCAGCTCCGCCGGGACGCGCCCGGCATCCGGCTGCTGCTGCGCTCCGTCGACCGGACCCGCATCCTCGACGAGCTCGACGCCGACCGGGTCGACCTCGCCATCGGCCTGTTCTCGGAGGGGCAGCTCCACCACAAGCAGCGCCTCCTCTACCGGGACAGCTACGTGGTGCTGTTCAACGCCGCCCTGATCGGCCTGGAGCCGCCGATCGGGCTCGACGATTACCTGCGCTTCCCCCACGTGCTGACGTCCCTGCGCGAGACCGCCCACGGGGTCGTCGACGACGCCCTCGCGCTGATCGGGCGCTCGCGCACCCTGGCGGTGACGACCCCGCGCTTCCTCGTGGTCCCGTTCATGGTCCGCGCGGCGCCGGTGATCGCCACGATGCACGCCCGGCTCGCCACCTCCTTCGCCAGCGCCCTGGCGCTGAGCGTCAGCCCCGTGCCGGTGCCCCTCGACGACGTGCCCGTGTCGATGCTGTGGCACGCCTCCTACGACCACGACCCGGCCCACCGCTGGCTGCGGGACCTCCTGGTCCGGCTGGCCCACGAGCCGCCGGCGCCGGGCATCATCTGATACGCTTTCCGCTTGAACGCGACGGTCGACGCATTCCGTGCCGTCCTCACGAGCGGAGCGAAGTGACCCAGGACAGCGCGAGGCTGGCCGGCGTCGCGCGATCTGGATCGCTTCGCTCCGCTCGCGAGGACGGACGTGCGGACGGCATCGACCGGCCGCGAGCAGACCGCACCGTCACAGGCACGGATCCGCTGCGGCCTCCAGGCGGCCGCGCGCGATCGCCGCGCGGAAAAGGGCGAAGTCGGCCGCATTGCGCTCCGCGTAGGCCGCGGCCCAGTCGGCGATCGCCCCGCTCAGGTCGTGGTGCTTGCCGCTGCCGCAATAGCCGGCGATCGCCGCCGCGTCGCCGGTCCGCGCGTGGGCGCGCGCCAGCAGCGTCCCGTAGGCGTACGAGAAGGTCAGGAGCGGCGCGCCGGACATCCGCGCCAGCGGGATCGCGCCCTTCAGGTTCTTCATCTGGCGCACGTAGAACGGGCGGCCCGCGATGCTGGTCCAGCCGAGCAGCGGGTCGCCCACCGCCTGGAGCAGGCGCTGGCCGTAGATCACCCGCTCGCCCTCGTGCCCGGAGAACGGCGCCGGCACGCCCGGCAGGTACGGCGCGTGCGCCGGTCGGACCGCCTCCTTGACCTGCAGGAAGAGCGCGTCGGCGTCGGAATTGCCGAACAGCAGGGCGACGTAGGCCCGGGTCCCGACGCTGCCGACGCCGACGACGCGGTGGGCGACGTCGACCACGTGGTAGCGATCGAGCATGAAGCGCCGCTCCCGCGGCAGGGTCTCGGCGTAGCGCTCCAGGCCGGTGACGACGCCCTCGCGGGTCGCCGCGTCCACGGGCGTCAGGATCGGCGCGTCGGTCTGCAATTGCCAGGTGCCGTCGGTGCGCCGCTCGGCCACCTGGGCGAGCAGGCTGCGGTTGTTGCGACGCCGCGCCTTGTCAACCGCCCGGCGGACCACGGCCCGGGCCTCCGCGTTCATCTGCAGCCCGGCGATGTGCGGGCCGTCGGCGCGGGTCGTCTGGTACCAGACGTCGAGGGAGCCCTGCGGCGCGAGGCGCCGCATCGTGTGCTGGTAGCCGGAGACCGCCTCCATGACGGCCGCGCGCCGCTCGGCCGCCGGCACGCCGGCGTCGTCCGTGGCGACCGCCAGCCCGGCCGCGAGGCGCTTGAGGTCCCACTCCCACGGGCCGATCGTGACCTCGTCGAAATCGTTGAGGTCGAGGACGATGTCGCGCTGCGGCGTGCCGAACAGGCCGAAATTGTCGGTGTGCGCGTCGCCGTTCATCACGACGTCGATGCCGCTGCGCGGCCCGCGCGACAGGTCCCAGGCCATGACGTGCGCGGCCCCGCGCAGGAACGCGAAGGGCGAGCTCGCCATCCGGGCGACCCGCAGCGGGATCAGGTGCGGCTGGCGGCCCGCGTGGGCGGCCTCGATCAGGGCGACCGGGTCGGGCCGGTCGGGATCGGAAGCCAGCGCGGCCTGGCCCGCGTGGGGCACCTCGGCGCGCAGCCGCTTGCCGGCCCTGCGCCGCTTGTCCCAGGCCTCGACGCCCGCGCGGAGGTCGATCCGCGGGAAATCGGCGACCGGTGCCAGCACCGAGTCCACGGCCGGGGCATCCGCCTCCCGGTCCCCCGGCGGCACGGTCTTGTCGCTCTCGATGCGATCCATCGCTGTCCCATCGCGGCAGCCGGGTCGGCCCCGCCGGTGCGCTCGACCGGCCCGAAGCCGGGGCGGCGGACCGCACGTTAGCATCCGGCCGGCTCTGTGACGTCACGGGCCCGGACGGCCCTTGACCACCCTACAGGGGGGCCCTCTAACGAACCGAGTATTCGGGGGGTGTTCCTCCCTCTCGTGTCGTTCACGGCCTCGCGATCACAGTGCCGGAATCGACCCGGACGGCCGGGGAACACCGTTACATCAGCGAGACGTCGCATGCCCAAAGGTTCAGATCTCCTCGTCGCGGCCCTCGAGAACGAGGGCGTCGACCGCATCTTCGGGATTCCCGGGGAGGAGAACCTCGACGTCGTCGAATCTCTGCGCAACTCCAAGATCGAGCTGGTCCTGACCCGCCACGAGCAGGCGGCGTCCTTCATGGCCGCCACCCACGGCCGACTCACCGGCCGCCCCGGCGTCTGCCTCTCGACCCTCGGCCCGGGCGCCCTGAACTTCTCCACCGGCGCGGCCTACGCCCATCTCGGCGCCATGCCGATGATCATCATCACCGGCCAGAAGGGCATCCTGTCCTCGCGCCAAGCCAAGTTCCAGATCGTCGACGTGATCTCGTCGATGAAGCCGATCACCAAGATGGCCCGGCAGATCGTCTCGGCCTCCTCGATCCCCACCATCGTGCGCGACGCCTTCCGGGTCGCCACCGAGGAGCGGCCCGGCCCGGTGCTGCTGGAGCTGCCCGAGGACATCGCCTCCGAGGAGGCCGAGGCCGACCTCGTCCCCTCGCAC
This sequence comes from Methylobacterium sp. D53M, assembly GCF_053345625.1. NCBI lineage: Bacteria > Pseudomonadati > Pseudomonadota > Alphaproteobacteria > Hyphomicrobiales > Methylobacteriaceae > Methylobacterium > Methylobacterium sp. D53M. The sequence goes on along the minus strand of NZ_JBKFAL010000029.1, from coordinate 50,370 downwards.
CCGATCGACATCCCGGTCGCGCACCCGACCGCCATCGCGCGCGCCGCGGACATGATCCTGAAGGCCAAGCGCCCGCTGATCATGCTGGGCGCCGCCGCGAGCCGCCCCCGCGCCACCGGCGAGCTCGGGGGCTTCGTGCAGCGCACCGGCATCCCGTTCTTCACCACCCAGATGGGCAAGGGCACCGTCGCGGGCGGGACCGACCTCTACATGGGCACCGCGGCCCTATCCGAGCGCGACTACGTCCACGAGGCGATCGACAAGGCCGACCTGATCATCGCCATCGGCCACGACACGATCGAGAAGCCGCCCTTCTTCATGGGCCAGGCCGACCAGAAGGTCGTCCACATCGGCTACATGCCGGCCAACGTCGAGCAGGTGTACTATCCGGATGCCGAGGTGGTGGGCGACCTCGGCCCGACGCTGAAGCTCCTGGCCGACAAGCTCGACGGCAAGCTCCCGAACGCGGGCGCGCTGCTGCACCTGCGCGAGCACATCCTCGGCCACATCGCCGACCGGGCCGGCGAGGACCGCTTCCCGGTGACGCCGCAGCGCCTCGTGCGCGACGTGCGCCGGGTGATCCCGGAGGACGGGATCGTGTGCCTCGACAACGGCATGTACAAGATCTGGTTCGCCCGGAACTACCGCACCTACGTCGCCAACACGCTGCTCCTCGACAACGCGCTGGCCACGATGGGCGCGGGCCTGCCCTCGGCCATGATGGCGGCGATGCTCTACCCGAAGCGGCGCGTGATGGCCGTGTGCGGCGACGGCGGGTTCATGATGAACAGCCAGGAGATGGAGACCGCCGTCCGGCTGAAGCTCAACCTCGTGGTGCTGGTGCTCGACGACTCGGCCTACGGGATGATCCGCTGGAAGCAGGCGGTCGACAAGTTCGCCGATTACGGCATGACCTTCAGCAACCCGGACTTCGTCCTCTACGCCAAGTCGTACGGGGCGACCGGCCACCGGGTCGAGTCGGTCAACGACCTCGTGCCGACGCTGGACCGGGCCTTCGCGGCGGGCGGGGTGCACCTCGTGGCGGTGCCGATCGACTACTCGGAGAACACCCGCGTGCTGGTCGACGAGCTGCGCGCCAAGGTGAAGGATTTCGAGCCGGCCGAGTGAGGCCGGTTTCGCAGATGGTCGGCACGCAAGACAGGGCAGCGCGATGAACCCGTTCACCTTCCAGACCACGCCGAACGTGCTGTTCGAGGCCGGCGCCGCGAAGAAGCTGCCCGAGATCGTCGGCAGCTTCGGGGCCAAGCGCGTCCTCCTCGTCACCGACAAGGGCGTGCGCAGCGCCGGCCTCACCCAGGCCGCCGAGGCGGCACTGGCGGAAGCCGGCGTCACCCTCGACGTCTACGAGGACGTGGTCGCCGACCCGCCCTCGACGGTGATCGAGGCGGCGGCCAAGCGCGCCCGGGAGCTCGGGACCGACCTCGTCCTGTCGATCGGCGGCGGCTCGGCCCTCGATACCGCCAAGCTCGTGGCCTACCTCGCCAAGTCCGACGAGCCGCTCGACGCGATCTACGGCGTCGGCCTCGCCAAGGGCGACCGCCTGCCGCTGATCCTGGTGCCGACCACGGCCGGCACCGGCTCGGAGGTGACGCCGATCTCGATCGTCACGACGCCGACCACCGAGAAGAAGGGCGTCGTCGCGCCGAAGCTCCTGCCCGACTGGGCGGTGCTCGACCCGGAGCTGACGCTGGGCCTGCCGTCGCACGTCACCGCGGCGACCGGCATCGACGCCATGGTCCACGCCATCGAGGCCTTCACCAGCAAGAACAAGAAGAACCCGATCTCCGACCAGCTCGCCAAGCAGGCCCTGGCGCTGCTCTCGGCCAACATCCGGACCGCCTGCACGGACGGGAAGAACCTCGAGGCGCGCTCCGGCATGCTGCTCGGCTCGATGCTGGCCGGCATGGCCTTCGCCAACGCGCCGGTGGCGGCGGTGCACGCCCTCGCCTACCCGGTCGGCGCGATCTTCCACGTGCCGCACGGGCTCTCGAACGCCCTGGTGCTGATGGGGGTGATGCGCTTCAACCTCTCGCACGCGGAGGCGCTCTACGCTGAGCTCGCTCCGATCCTCGACCCCGCGGCCGCCGACCTGCCGCGGCCCGAGGCCGCCAAGCGCTTCGTGGAGAGCCTCGACGCGATCTGCCGCGACTGCAAGGTTCCGGCCTCGCTCGCCGAGGTCGGCGTCGCCCGGCAGGACCTGGAGCGCATGGCCACCGATGCGATGAAGCAGACGCGGCTCCTCGTGAACAACCCGCGCGAGGTCACCTACGACGACGCCTTCGCGATCTACGCGGAAGCCCTCGGGGAAGCGCGACCGGCCGCGTGAGCGCGGGTCGCCGGCTCCGTCATCGCGAGCGCAGCGAAGCGACCCAGGGCGGCGCGACCTCGCCGAGCGTGGCGCTGCTGGATTGCTTCGCTCCGCTCGCGGGGACGGGGGCGACGGTTTCAGCCTCGGGGCTGTGAGGAGAGACGCCAGCATGGACCAGTTCGACGCGTTCCGGGCGATGAGCGAGTTCTGGACGCGGGCCGGTGCGGGCTTCTTCACCCCGGGCGCCGGGCAGTCCGCGCCCGGGTTCGGCTGGCCGGCCTTCCCGGGCGGCGACCTCGCGGATCTCGCCGCGGCGCAGGCCAAGCTGACCGAGGCCTGGACCGCCGCCAGCGCCCTCTCGCAGACGCTGACGCGCTCGCTCCAGGGCGGCCCCGGCGCGCCGGACCCGACGGCCGGAGCGGTGCTCGCCCGGATCTTCGATCCGCAGGCCTGGCTCGGCGGCTCGGCCGAGTTCGACGCCGCCCTGACCCGCATGGCCGAGGGCCCGCAGCTCGCCGACCTGTGGCAGACCGAGCGGCGCTACGCGGCGCTGTTCACCGCCTGGGCGAGCCTGCGGCGGGCGCAGAGCGAGCATCAGGCCGTGATGCTGCAGGCCTGGACGCGGGCAGCCGGGACCTTCGCCCAGGAGGCCAATGCCCGCGCCGAGCGCGGCGAGAGCTTCGCCTCGGCCCGGGACATGATGAGCGGGTGGATCGAGACCGCCAACGCGGTCCTCCTGGAGGTCCAGCGCTCCGACGCGTTCCTGGGCTCGCAGCGGGCGGTCCTGCGGGCCTCCACGGACCTCCGGCTCGCCCAGCAGGACGTCGCGGCGTTCCTGTCCGAGTTCTACGGCCAGCCGACCCGGGCCGAGCTCGACGACGTCCACAAGAGCCTGACCGAGCTGCGCCGGGAGGTCCGGGCGCTCCGCCGCGAGCGTCGGCAGGCCGGGAAGACCGCGAGAGCCGGCGGTTCACGGGTCGGGGAGGACGCCCATGGCTGATCAGGAGAAGCCGAAGGGGCCGGCCGCCCCGCTGAATCTCACCCCGGCCGCGTTGCTGGCCGAGGTCGGCACCCTCGGCCGCCGCATCAGCGAGGGCGCCAGGCTGTTCGCCGATGTCAGCGACGCCGATGTCGAGATCGCCACCACGCCGAAGGACCTGGTCTGGAGCCAGGACAAGGTCAGCCTCTACCGCTACCGGCCGCTCGCTGAGAGCAAGGGCCTGCCGCCGGTGCTGATCGTCTACGGCCTGATCGGCCGCTACACGATGGCCGACCTTCAGGAGGACCGCTCGCTCGTCCGCAACCTGCTGAATCTCGGCCTCGACCTCTACGTGGTCGACTGGGGCAATCCCAGCCGGGCCGACCGCTACGTCACCATCGACGATTACGTGGACGGCTACCTCGCCGAGTGCGTCGCCTTCATCCAGGAGGCGGCCGGGCGGGAGAGGATCAGCCTGCTCGGCATCTGCGAGGGCGGCGTCTTCACCACCTGCTACGCGGCGCTCTACCCCGAGACCGTCAACGCGATGGTGCTGACCATCACGCCGATCGATTTCCACGCCGACACGCGGGAGAACCGGGCCGGCCACGGCTTCATCAACGTCTGGACCCGGTCGCTCACGCCCGAGGATGTCGACCGGCTGATCGAGGCGCAGGGGTCGCTGCCCGGCGCCTTCATGGGCTCGGTGTTCTCGATGATGACGCCGATGCGCACCATGACGAAATACAACCTCGACCTGCTCGACGCCCTCGACGACAAGAAGAAGTTCCTGAACTTCCTCCGCATGGAGAAGTGGATCGCCGACCGGCCGGACCATCCCGGCGAGGCCGCCAAGCAGTGGCTGAAGGACCTCTACCAAGACAACAAGCTGGTCGAGAGCGCCTTCGAGCTCGGCGGCCGGCGGGTGGACCTGAAGGCCATCACCTGCCCGGTGCTGAACGTCTTCGCCCAGGACGACCACATCATCCCGCCGGCCACCTCGCAGGCGCTGAAGGACAGGATCGGCACCACCGACTACACCGAGATGGGTCTGCCCGGCGGCCATGTCGGCGTCTTCGTCGGCGGCAAGGCACAGAAGCTGCTGGGCTCCGGCATCGCCGACTGGCTCGGCAAGCGGGGGTAGGATGTCTGCCCGACAGTCCTCGATGAGCGCGACGCCCCTCCCCGCCCACGTCTGCCGGGACGGCCACTGGATACGCACATCGTGCGCGGCGCCGTGGCGGCAGGATCGAGCGCGGGTTCCCTCTCCCGTGCGGGAGAGGGACAGGGTGAGGGATCAGGTTCGTCCGGAGAAGCCGCGCCATGCACGCGCATCGACGGCGCGCTCCATCCTGAAGCTTCTCGTCCCTCACCCCGACCCTCTCCCGCACGGGAGAGGGGGCGTGTCGCGGTCTGTCACCAATGCCAGCGATCGATCCAGTCCGGCGGACATCATAGCCTCCCTGCGCGGGGGGCGAACCGCATCCCGGGCGCCGAGGACCACCCGATGGGCAGCCTGAAGAACAAGATCGTCAGCGCCGATGAGGCCGCCGCCATCCTGCAGGACGGCGACATGGTCGCGGTCTCGGGCTTCGTCGGGATCGGCACGCCCGACGAGCTGATCCTGGCGCTCGCCCGCCGCTTCGAATCCGGCAACGGCCCGCACGGGATCGGCCTGATGTTCGCGGCCGCCCCCGGCGACGGCAAGGAGCGCGGCCTCAACAAGCTCGCGATCCCGGGCCTCGTCCGCCGCGTCGTCGGCGGCCACTGGGCGCTCGTGCCGAAGCTCGGCGCCATGGCGGTGGCGGGCGAGATCGAGGCCTACAACCTGCCGCTCGGCGTGGTCTCGCACCTCTACCGCGAGATCGCCGCCCACACGCCGGGCCACATCACCAAAGTGGGGTTACGCACCTTCGTCGACCCCCGTCTGGAGGGCGGCAAGCTCAACGCCGTCACGAAGGAAGACCTCGTCAGCGTGGTCGAGCTCGGCGGCGAATCCTGGCTCCACTACAAGGCCTTCCCGGTCAACGTCGCGCTGGTCCGCGGCACCACGGCCGACCCCGCCGGCAACATCACCATGGAGCGCGAGGCGCTCACCCTCGACAACCTCGCCGCCGCCATGGCGGCGAAGAACTCGGGCGGCTTCGTGATCGCCCAGGTCGAGCGGCTCGCCGAGGCCGGCTCGCTCAACCCGCGCGAGGTGCAGGTGCCCGGCGTGCTGGTCGATTGCGTGGTCCTGAGCAGTCCCGAGAACCACCGCCAGACCTACGGCACGCCCTACAACCACGCCTTCACGGGCCGCCAGCGCGTGCCGCTCGATCGGATCGCCCCGATGGCGCTCGATATCCGCAAGGTCATCGCCCGGCGCTGCGCCTTCGAGCTGCCGCCGGGCGGCGTGGTCAATCTCGGCATCGGCATGCCCGAGGGCGTCGCGGCGGTCGCCGCCGAGGAGCGGGTGCTGAAATACCTGACGCTCACCGCCGAGCCCGGCGTGATCGGCGGCCTGCCGCAGGGTGGGCTGGATTTCGGCGCCGCCCTCAACCCGGCCGCCGTGCTGCACCAGAACCAGCAATTCGACTTCTACGACGGCGGCGGCCTCGATCTCGCCTGCCTGGGCCTCGCCCAGTGCGACGCCGAGGGCAACGTCAACGTCAGCCGGTTCGGCAAGAAGCTCGCGGGCGCGGGCGGGTTCATCAACATTTCGCAGAACGCCAAGAGCCTCGTCTTCGCCGGCACCTTCACGGCCGACGGCCTCAAGGTGGCGGTGGAGGACGGCGGCATCCGGATCCTCAGCGAGGGCCGCTCGCGGAAATTCATCGCCGCGGTCGAGCAGGTGACCTTCTCGGGGGCCTACGCGGCCGAGCGCGGCCAGCCGGTGCTCTACGTGACCGAGCGCTGCGTGTTCCGCCGGACGCGGGCCGGCATGGAGCTGGTCGAGGTCGCGCCGGGCATCGACATCGCGCGCGACATCCTCGGCCAGATGGGCTTCACCCCGATCGTGCAGGATCCGCAGCCGATGGATCCGCGCCTGTTCCGCGAGTCCGTGATGGCGCTGGAACCCTGGCTGCTGGGCCTCTCGCTGTCGGAGCGGATCAGCTACGACCCGGAGCGCAACATCCTGTTCTCGAACCTCGAGGGCTTCCAGGTCCGGACCATCGACGACGTCGAGCTGGTGCGCCGCGAATACGAGCGCGCCTGCCAGGAGATCGGCCGCAAGGTCCACCTGATCGCCAATTACGACGGGTTCGAGATCGACCCGACGGTGAGCGACGCCTACTTCTCGGCGATCGCCTATCTCGAAAACCGCTATTACGAGACCGCGTCCCGGTATACCACGAGCGCGTTCTTGCGATTGAAACTCGGCGCCTCGTTGGCGAGCCGTGACCTGGCTCCCCATGTCTTCGAGACAAAAGCCGAGGCGCAGGCGAGGAATACGGCCCAGAGCGTGCCTCTCAAGCCGCGGCCCGGCATGTCCCAGCCCGACATGCCGCGGCCGCCGAAGGAACCGTTGGATGCCTGAGTTCGAGATCCCCTCCCTGAAGGACCGCGCCCTGCTGGTCGATGCCTGCCTGATCGGCGGCGCATGGTCGAAGGCCGGTTCCGGCAGCATCGACGTCACCAACCCGGCGACCGGCGCGCTGATCGCCAAGGTGCCGAATGCCGGCGCCGACGAGACCCGGCAGGCGATCAAGGCGGCGCACGAGGCCTACCCGGCGTGGCGCGCCAAGACCGCCAACGAGCGCGCCGTGCTGCTGCGCAAGCTCGCGGCGCTCGTGACCGAGCATCAGGAGGATCTCGCGCAGATCCTCACCGCCGAGCAGGGCAAGTCGCTGACCGAGTCCCGCGGCGAGGTCGCCATGTCGGCGGCCTACGTGCTGTGGTTCGCGGAAGAGGCGCGCCGCGTCTACGGCGACGTGGTCCCCTCCCCCTGGGGCGACCGCAAGATCCTCGTCACCAAGGAGCCGGTCGGCGTTGTGGCGGCGATCACGCCGTGGAACTTCCCGTCCTCGATGATCGCCCGCAAGATCGCCCCGGCTCTGGCCGCCGGCTGCCCGATCGTGATCAAGCCCGCCTCGCAGACGCCGCTCTCGGGCCTCGCCTGGGGCGTGCTGTGCGAGCGCGCCGGCTTCCCGGCCGGCACGGTCTCGATCCTCACCGGCTCGGCCCGGGCGATCGGCGCCGAGATGACCGGCAACCCGCTCGTCAAGAAGATCACGTTCACGGGCTCCACCGAGGTTGGCAAGGTGCTGCTGGAGCAGGCCGCCCACACGGTGAAGAAGGTATCGATGGAGCTCGGCGGCAACGCGCCCTTCATCGTGTTCGACGACGCCGACCTCGACAAGGCGGTGGCGGGCGCGATGCTCGCCAAGTACCGCAATTCCGGCCAGACCTGCATCTGCACCAACCGGTTCCTGGTGCAGGACGGGATCTACGACGCCTTCGCGGAGAAGATGGCCGAGGCGGCCAACCGCCTGAAGGTCGGCAACGGCGTCGAGGACGGCGTCGCCCAGGGGCCGCTGATCGACATGGCGGCCGTGGAGAAGACCGAGGCCCATATCCGCGACGCCGTCGAGAAGGGCGGCCGGGTGGTGGCGGGCGGCCACCGCCACGCGCTGGGCGGCCAGTTCTTCGAGCCGACGGTGATCACCGGCGCCACCCCCGCCATGGCGGTGGCCCGGGAGGAGACGTTCGGGCCGCTGGCGCCGCTGTTCCGCTTCCGCGACGAGGCGGAGGCGATCCGCATGGCCAACGACACCGAGTACGGGCTCGCCTGCTACTTCTACACCCGCGACCTCGGCCGGACCTTCCGGGTCGCGGAGGCGCTGGAATACGGCATGGTCGGGATCAACGAGGGTATCATCACCACCGAGGTGGCGCCCTTCGGCGGCGTGAAGGAATCCGGCCTCGGCCGCGAGGGCTCGTACCAGGGCATCGAGGATTACCTGAACACCAAGTACCTGTGCGTGGGCGGCCTCGGCGCGTAGGGCCGGGGCACACACCGGTCCGGATCGGGACCTGACGGGATCTCCCTCCCCCCGCGCAGGCGGGAGGGAGAACCGGCGGGGCCTACTTCCCGCTCGGCGCAGCGCCGCTGCCCGTGGCGCCGTTGCCCGAGCTGCTGCCGGCGGGGGCGCCGGGCGTGCTGACCCGCGGGCCGCCGCTGGTGCCGGGCGCCATGCCGGCGCCGGTGGAGCCGGTGCTCTCCATGGACCCGGCCCCCGTCCCGGTGCCGCCCACCGCGCCGGACTTGTTGACGTTGCCCTGGTTGGCGCCGCCGGTCTGCGGCGCCTGGGCCAGCGCCGCGCCGGACGTGGCGAGAACGACGGACGTGGCGAGGGCGAGGATCGTCTTCGACATGGGGCCTCCTGACAGGTCGTTGGGCTGTGGTGTGAGGCCAACCCGGGCGCGCCCGGATGGTTCGGTCGCGCCTTCAGCGGACGCGCGCCTCGCGCCACGCCGTCCAGGGCCAGCGCAGGGGTTCCCCGCCGGCCGCCGGCGCGATCGAGACCGTCGCGGTCCGGCCGCTCACCAGCCGCGGATCCGCCGTGCCGCCGTCGAGGCTGATCCGCACCGGGATGCGCTGGGCGAGGCGCACCCACGAGAAGGTCGGGTTCACGTTCGCGAGCAGGTTGGAGGCGTCGCTGCGGCCGGTCTCGCCGATGCCGCCGGCGATGCTGGCGACGTGGCCGCGGAGCGCCCCGTCCTCACCCATGAGCTCGACGGTCACGGGCGCGCCGACGCGGATCCGCGGCAGCTTCGTCTCCTCGAAGTAGCCCTCGACCCGGACGGTGTCGCTGTCGATCAGCGCCATGACGCCGCGTCCGGTGGTGACGTAGGCGCCCGGCCGCAGCTCCATGTTGGTGATCCGGCCGTTGACCGGGGCGCGCACCGCCGAGCGCTCCAGGTTGAGCTTGGCGAGGTCGCGATCCGCCAGGCCCTGCTCGTAGGCGGCCCGCGCCGACAGGTCGGCCGCCTTGGCGGCTTCGACCCGCTGCTGCGACACCGCCGCGTCGGAGAGCCTGCTGTAGCGGGCGTAGTCGGCCGCCTCCTGCTCGGCGGTCGCCTTGCGGCCCTCCACCATCGCCTCCGCCTGCCGCAGCCCCAGGCGGAACCGGTCCGGATCGATCCGGAACAGGATGTCGCCCTTCCGCACGACCTGATTGTCCTCCACCAGCACCTCGGTGACGAGGCCGGAGACGTCGGGGGCCACCGCCACCACGTCGGCGCGCACGCGCCCGTCCCGGGTCCAGGGGGCGTCCATGTGATAGTCCCACAGGCCGAGGCCGACGATCAGCGCCGCGGCGACCATGCCGAGGGTGACCAGGAGGCGGCCGAGGGCGGAGAACAGGGCGGTCATGGCAGGGTCCGGTGGGCGAGGGTCACGACGCCGCCGAGCAGGACGACGTAGAGGGCGAGGTCGAAGAGCGGTCGGTGCCAGACGAGGCGGTAGAGGCCGGTCGCCGCGAGCAGGCGGCGCAGCGGCAGGCCGAGGGCGAAGGCCAGCGCCATCCAGAGAGCGAGGCCCGGCACGAACACGCCGCAGAGGTCGATCTCGCCCATCATGCCGCCATCTCCCGGTGGTCCAGGGCTGGCGCCGCCCGGTAGGCCGGCGCGTCGGCGAAGAGCCCGCGGCGCAGGCCGGTGAGGCCGATCAGGGCGGCGCGCCGCTCCGGCGACGGGGCCGCGCCCGCGACGGCGTCGAGCGCCTCGTCCAGCGCCGCGAGCAGCGCCGCGTCCGGCCGGTCGGTCCGGCCGCGCAGCTGGCGCGCCGCCAGCGCGAGGACCCGGTCGACGGTGTTGCGGGCCGGGCCCGTCAGCCGCCGGCGCACCCGGCGGACCTCCACGAGGTTGATGCCCACCCGGACATCGGCCAGCAGGTCGCCCACGGAGGCGGACGTGTCCGCGGGCAGGCTCGCCAGCCGCGGCGCGATCAGGCCGACGCGGTCGAGCATGAGGGCCGCGAGTTCGAGCCCGTGGCCGGTGCCGCGCCCGTCCGCGGCGGCCGCGAGGCTGCGCCGGTTGATCCCGATCAGCCGCCGCGCGCTCCAGCCGGCGCCGACCGAGCGGATCACCCGGGTCACCGCGGCGGCGATCCACATGCCCACCACCGAGGCGATCACCCCGTTGGCGAAGGGCGCGAAGTCCCCGCTGTAGCCGTTCTGGAGGGCCAGCAGGGTCGCGCCGTTCAGCGCCGCGCCCATGCCCATCGGGGCGGTGCGCGGCTGCGTCATCATCAGGCCGCACAGGATCAGGGCCGGCGCGAGCGCGAGGGCCAGCATCTCGAAGGAGGTGGCGAGCGGCAGCACGGCGAACAGGTAGAGGCCCGCGCCGAGGGCGCCGACGATCGCCGAGTTGGCGAAGCTCAGGATCTGCGGCGCGGGATCGTCCTGCGCGGCGAACAGGCAGCAGGCGACCGCGCCCATCATCGGCGCCGCGGAGCCGTCCGGCCAGCCGGTGGCGATCCAGATGGTGCAGCAGGCGAGCAGGCCCGCGAACACCCCGAAGGCCGAGAACGCGGCCAGCCCGTGGTCCCGGTGGCGGATCGACCGGACGCGGGCCGTGTAGGCGAAGGCGAGCGGCGCGCGGGGCGCGGTGCCGGCCGCGAGGTGGCCGCGCAGTGCCCGCAGATCCTGGCGCAGGTCGATGACGTCGCGCAGGCGCGCCGCGAGGCTCGCGAGGAGGAGCGTGTTCCAGTCCGGCGCCCGGCCGAGGGCGGGCTCGAACCCGTCGATCCGGTCGCGCAGCCGCGCGGCGCGATCCGGATCGTCGACCTCGTCGGCGAGCCAGACGGCGAGGTCAGACAGGAAGGCCCGGACCCGCGCCGGAACCGCGCCGGCTTGCTCGAGGGCGGCGACGCGGTCCGCCACGGCGGCGACGATCGGCAGGACCATCAGCATGTGCTGACGGAGGGGCGCGAAGGCCTCGGCGGCGCGCTCCGCGCCCGTCGCCTCGTTGCGCAGGGCGAGGCCGAGGGCGTCGAGGCCGATCGCGTCCGAGGCGAGGCGCAGGCGCCGGCCCTGGCTCGGCCCAACGGTCTCCGGCGCGCGGGCGGCCGCGAGGGCGCTCCGGATCCAGGCCCGGGCCTCCGCCGACCAGTCGTTCAGCCGTCCGACGATGAGCGGGGCCGCCGATTGCGGCAGGATCAGCGTGGCGGCGAGGCTGGCGCAGACGATGCCGAGGGAGATCTCCTCGGCCCGCGCCACCGCCGTGTCGAAGATCGCCCCGGGATCGGCGACGGCGGGGAAACCGATCAGCGCCGCCGTGTAGCCGGCGAGCATCGGCAGGTAGCTCGCGGGGGTCCGGTCGAGGAGGGAGACGTAGAGGCAGAGCGCGACCCAGAGCGCCACCGCGAGGCTCAGCAGGAGCGGCGCGTTCACGAGGTTCGGCACCAGCACGACGCTGACCGCCGCGCCGAGCACGGTGCCGCAGACCCGGTACGCGGCCTTCGCGCGCGTCGCGCCGGAGAGGACCTGGCTGGTGATGTAGACGGTGCCGAGGGCCCAGTAGGGCCGCGGCAGGTCGATCCAGAGCGCGAGGTAGAGGGCGAGCATCGCCGCCGCGTAGGTCTTCAGCGCGAAGGCCCAGTCGCGCCATCCGGGGAGGGTCACGGCACCGGCTCCGGCTCGCGCGCGGCCCCGACGGCGGCGCGGCGCCGGTGGCGGCCGGTGGTCAGGAGGGCGTGGGTGTCGATCTGCTGCAGTCGCCCGCGCGTCGTCGGACCATCGATGCCGGTCACAACCTGATCCACCGTCGCGAGGAGCCGGCGAGGTCACCGGATCAATCGGCTCGCACGCCGATAGATAGCCTCATATCGATCTCGATTGAGGGATGTCGCGAGGGGGTCAGGGCTGCGTCAGATGAATGAGTTGACCCATAACTTGGGTTTGTTCTGCGGCAGGCGCATATGAGCCGGTCGCTTCACGGGGCGGGTCCGAACGCGCAGCCGCGGTCGCGGCGATCCCCGAGCCGCAGGCTGGATCCCGCAATCGCGTCGTCAGGCCGAGTGGCTGTTGTGGATCTGATCGAAGTCGAGGGACGCCGTGTCGATCACGATCTGCGTGCGGCTGATGACCTCGAGCTTGCGCAGGATCTCCGAGACGTGCGCCTTCACGGTCGAGTCGCCGACCTGGAGCTCGTGGGCGATCTGCTTGTTGAGCTTGCCCTGACGGATCATCATCAGGACCCGCAATTGCTGCGGCGTCAGCCGGGCGAGGCGCTCGGCCAGCGGCGCCTTCTTGGACCGGGGCGCGGGCGCGCCGGCCTCGGCGAGCCCCGGCGGCAGGAACAGCGCCCCGCTCATCACCTCGGTGATCGCCCGGGTGAGCGTCGCCTTGTCCATGGCCTTGGGGACGAAGCCCGCCGCCCCGTGCTGCAGGGCCTCGCGGACGATGCGCGGATCCTCGTGGCCGGAGACGATCAGGATCGGGATGCGCGGGAAGCTCGCCCGGATCGTGATCAGCCCGTCGAAGCCGGTGACGCCCCGCATCGACAGGTCGAGGAGCGTCAGGTCGATGCCGCGGTTCGCGGCCAGCACCGCGCAGGCCGCCTCGATCCCGTCGGCCTCGTGCAGCACCGCGTCCGGGTTTGCGAGGCGGATCGTGGCCGCCAGGGCGTCGCGGAACAGCGGGTGGTCATCGACGATCAGGAGATGCACGGAGACCTCGGTCCTTCGCTCGAGATCCTCACAGGATCCGCCGAATACGCGGGCGGGAGGTCCGAAGGTGATCGATGCGGCCCCGGGGCGCAAGCGGGTGTTGAGACGACAGCCCGGCCCCGGGACCTGGGCGTGCCGGCCCGCGGGGACCGGCACGCTTTCGGTTGCGGGCCCTCAGCGCGACGCCACCGTCTTCGGCAGCTTGAACGCCCAGAAGCTGCCGCCCTGGTTGATGCCGGCCGTCGACTTGGCGACCTCGCCGCCCCAGAGCGGCACCGCGCCGCCCCAGCCGGCCGCGACGCCGACCCACTGCTCGCCGTCCTGCTCCCAGGTGATCGGCGAGGAGACCACGCCGGTCCCGACCTGGAACTTCCAGACCTCCTCGCCGGTCTTGGCGTCGAAGGCCTTCAGGAAGCCCTCCGGTGTGCCGGTGAAGACGAGGTTGCCCGCGGTGGTGAGCACGCCGGCCCAGAGCGGGGCCTTGTTCTTGTACTCCCACACGACCTTGCCGGAGGCCGGGTCGATCGCCTTGAGCGAGCCGATATGGTCGTCGAAGACCGGCTTGATGGTGAAGCCGGCGCCGAGGTAGGCGGCACCCTTCTTGTAGTTCACCGGCTCGTTCCAGATATCCATGCCCCACTCGTTGGAGGGCACGTAGAACAGCTTGGTGTCGGGGCTGTAGCCGATCGGCATCCAGTTCTTGCCGCCGAGGAAGCTCGGCACCGCGAAGACCGACTTGCCCTTCTTGTCGTCGCCGGTCGCCTTGCTCGGGTCGCCGGGGCGGTTCTCCTCGTTGTAGATCGGGCGGCCGTTCTCATCGATGCCCTTGGCCCAGTTGATCTTCTCGACGAACGGCGTCGCCGAGATGAACTTCCCGTTGGTCCGGTCGAGGACGTAGAAGAAGCCGTTGCGGTCGGCGGTGGCGCCGGCCTTGATGGTCTTGCCGCCCTTGTTCAGGTCGAACGGCACGAACTCGTTGACGCCGTCGAAGTCCCAGCCGTCGTGCGGGGTGGTCTGGAAGCCCCAGACGATCTCGCCGTTGTCGGGGTTGAGGGCGAGTCGCGAGGAGGTCCACTTGTTGTCGCCCGGCCGGAGCCAGGAGTTCCAAGGGCCGGGGTTGCCGGTGCCGAAGTAGATCAGATTGGTCTCGGGATCGTAGGTGCCGCCGAGCCACGTGGCGCCGCCGCCGAACTTCCACATGTCGCCGGGCCAGCTCTCATTGACCTTGCCGGTCATGGTCGAGGGCTTGCCGTTGAGCTCGCCCATGTGGCCCTCGATGACGGGGCGCTTCCACACGACCTCGCCGGTCTCGGCGTCGCGGGCCTCGATGCGCCCGATCACGCCGAACTCGCCGCCCGACACGCCGGTGATGATCTTGCCCTTCACGATGATCGGGGCGGCCGTGTAGCTGTAGCCGGCCTTGAAGTCGTCGATCTCCTTCCGCCAGACGACCTTGCCGGTCTTGGTGTTGAGCGCGACGAGCTTGGCGTCGAGCGTGCCGAAGTAGACGTTGTCCTTGTAGAGCGCGGCGCCGCGGTTCACCACGTCGCAGCAGGGCAGGATGCCCTCCGGCAGGCGGGCGTCGTACTCCCACTTCTTCTCGCCGCTGCGGGAATCGATCGCGTACATGCGCGAGTACGAGCCCGTGACGTAGATGATGCCGTCCTTGACCAGCGCCTGGCTCTCCTGGCCGCGCTGCTTCTCGCCGCCGAACGAGAACGACCAGGCCGGGACGAGGCCCTTGATGTTGTCGCGGTTGAGCGTCTTCAGCGGGCTGAAGCGCTGGGCCTGCGGGCCGAGGCCGTAGGTGACCACGTCGCCGGGCGTCTTGGCGTCGTTGATGATGTCCTGCTCGGTGACCCCCTGGGCCATGGCCGGCAGGGCGCCGCCCGCCACGAGGGCGGCGACGCCCACCGCGGCGAGGAACCGGGTCCGCATTCTCATGACGTGTCCTCCGTGGTCGGCCCCGGTCCGTGTGGCCGGGGCATCCGGGTTTCGACGCGGGCCGCACGAGTCGCGGGGCGCCCCCTTGGAGGACGAAGCTATCGGGCTTCTCAGGAAAGTCTTATTGGCCATTGGTCCAATAAGGCCACTCTGCGGACCGGCAAATGCAGTGTATTCGTCGAGATCGGCGCTCGGATTGGCGCGAATCCGAGGGAGGTCTCGTTCGGGAGATCTGATGTTCGCTCTTGCCGTCATCGCGAGCGCAGCGAGGCGACCCAGGGCAGCACAGCATCCCACGATGGCGCGCTGTCTGGATCGTTTCGCTGCGCTCGCGATGACGGATGCGCTCAATACCCTTTCGGCGGCGCGTAGGTGACGCCGTAGCTCTCGCAGATCGCCCTGAGCCGACCCTCCGCGTTCAGTGCCGTGATCGCGTCCCCGACCGCGTAGGCGAGGTCGCGGGAATCGGTCCTCACCGCGCCGCCGATCTCCCAGCGCGTTTTCACCAGCCCCGTCGACGGGACCGTGGCGATCGGGTTGTCGTCCTTCGGGGCCTTCGCGGCGGACAGGGCCGCCTCGATCGCCGCGCGGCTCCCGGCCAGGATCGGCGCCTCGCCGGCGAGGTAGGCCTTCGCGGCTTCCTCGAAGCTTCTGTAATGCTTCAGGTTCGGGCGGAAGCGGCCGCCTTGGGCGGTCAGCAGCATCAGGTCGGCGGCGCCCGTACCCTCCAGCGCGACGCTCCGGTCGCCAATATCGTCGAGGCGGTCGAAGCCGTCCAGCGCGCCCTTGCGGTACGCGAAGGCGATCTCCTGCTCGAAGTACGGTGCGGTGAGGAACACCTGCTCGTTGCGCAGGGCGAGCTGCCGGTCGGTCGGCACGTGCAGCATCAGGTCGGCGAGCGGCGTGCCGGCGAGGTCGCCGCGCCACAGGGTCAGGCGTAGGTCGCCGTCGACGTTCTCGCCGGCGTCGACCACGCGCAGGTCGAGCTTCACCTTGAGCCTGTCGGCGATCGCGCGGGCGAGATCGACGTCGATGCCGCGGGGCCTGCCGGTCTCCTCCCCGGAGAACGGCGCGTTGTCGCCGTAGACCGCCACACGCAGGGTGCCGTCGGCCACGACCTGGTCCAGTGGGCGCGCGGCCGCCTCCGGCTGGAACCGGAGGGCCGCGAGCAGGCCGCAGGCGAGGAGGAGCCGCGCGCTACTCCTCATGCTTCGACTCGATGTAGCTCCGGATCGCCCACAGGCCCTCCTGCGAGATCACACCCTCGAAGGCCGGCATCTTGGTCACGCCGTTGATGACGGCGCCGTGCTTCATGCGCTCGACGAAGTACTCGTCGCCCTCCTTGCCCTGCGGCAGGTAGCGCAGGTCCGGGGCGAGGCCGCCGGAGATCATCTCCAGGCCGTGGCAGCGGGCGCAGTTCTGGTTGAAGCCCGAGGCGCCGATCGCGATGGCGTGCTTGTCGCCCTTGTAGGGGTTCTCGGCGACCCACTCGGCGCCCAGCGGCTTGAGGCCGTCGGTGTTGACCGGCTGGGGCTGGACGTCGCCGTGCCCGAGGGCGCCGCCGGCCGCCAGCGCCAGTCCCAGCGCCGCGAGCACGCCGCCCGCCGCCGTCTTCATCGTGCGCATCCGCCCCTCCCGTCGTCGTTGCACGACGGTTAGCAAGTACCGGGCTGCGGACCCATTATGCTTTGGTACGGATCGGCCAGATTAGCGCCATCGACGACTTGTGTTGCACTGCATCAAACCCGGTTTGTGCACCTTGGTCTAATATCGGAGAGCGCAACTCGGCTCCTAGACTCCCGGCCAAAGACGAGCGCCGCGGGGCTGGAGGAGACGGGCGGGGATGGTGTCCTCCGGTGCGCGGCGGCCCGGGATGCGCGGCGGGCCATGGGCCGGCCTGCGGCGCGCCGTCGTGCTGGCGGCCGTGGCGGCCATGGCGACCCTGGCGCCGGTCGCGCAGGGGCGGGCCGAGCCCGCGCCGGCAGGCCCGCCCCTGACGATCCGCTACCTGGAGCGGCGGGTCGAGCGGCCGGCGCCGCTGAACAACGAGGACCCGATCCCCGACGACGAGGGCGCCAAGGGCGCGGAACTCGGCCTGCGCGATTCCAACGCCACCGGCCGGTTCCTGGGCCTCGGCTTCGACCTCGGCACCACGATCGTCGAGCCGGGCGCCGACATCCGCCAGGCCTTCCGGGACCTCGCCGACCGGCGCTTCGTGGTGCTCAACGCCCCGGCCGCCGACGTCCTCGCCCTGGCCGACCTGCCGGAGGCGAAGGGCAGCGTGCTCCTCAACATCGGCGCCCCGGACACGCGCCTGCGCGACGCCGATTGCCGAAGGAACCTGCTCCACGTCCTGCCGTCCCGCGCCATGCTGTCCGACGCGCTGGTGCAGTTCCTGGCGTTCAAGCGCTGGTCCCGGATCCTGCTGGTGACCGGGCCGGCGCCAGGCGACGCGCTCTTCGCCGAGGCGTTGCGGAGCAGCGCGAGGAAGTTCGGCGCGCGGATCGTCGCCGAGACGCGCTACGACCCGCAGGGGGGCGACGTCCGCGACACGGCCCTGCGCGAGTTCGCCCTGCCGACCCGCGGGCCCGAGCACGACGTGGTCGCGGTGGCCGACGAGGCCGGCGCGTTCGGCGCGAGCCTCAACTACAACACCGCCTCGCCCCGGCCCCTCGTCGGCACGCAGGGCCTCGCGCCGGCCGCCTGGGGTCGGCCCGTCGAGGCCTGGGCCGCCGTCCAGCTCCAGGGGCGGTTCCGGAAGCTCGCCGGCCGCGCCATGCGGCCCGTCGACTGGGCCGGCTGGATGGCGGTGCACGTCGTCGGCGAGGCGGCCGTGAAGGCGCGCAGCACCGACCCCGCGACGGTCCGCGCCGCCCTGACGGCGCCCGGCTTCGAGATCGGCGGCTTCAAGGGCCGCCCCCTGAGCTTCCGCGCCTGGGACGGGCAGCTGCGCCAGCCGGTCTTCCTGCTCTGGCCCGGGGCCGTCACCGCGACGGCGCCGATCGAGGGCTTCCTCCACCACCGCACGGAACTCGACACGCTCGGCCTCGACGCGCCCGAGAGTGCCTGCCGCGCCTTCTCGGGGACGTCAGAATGACCCGGCTCGCCGCCCTCGCGCTGCTGCTCTGCCTCGCGGGCCCCGCGCGGGCCGAGGAGATCTTCGTCTCGAACGAGCGCGACAACACCGTCTCAGTGATCGACGGCGACAGCCTGGAGGTGCTGCGCACCTTCCCGGTCGGCCGTCGGCCCCGCGGGCTGACCTTCTCGCGCGACGGGCGGTCGCTCTACGTCTGCGCCAGCGATTCCGACGCCGTGCAGGTGATCGACCCGGAGACCGGGCAGGTCCGGCACGACCTGCCCTCGGGCGAGGATCCGGAGCAGTTCGCCCTGGCGCCGGACGGGCGCACCCTGTTCATCGCCAACGAGGAGAACGCCACCACCACGGTGGTGGACGCGCAGACGCGCAAGGTTCTGGCGCAGATCGACGTCGGCATCGAGCCGGAGGGCGTCGCGGTCAGCCCGGACGGGCGCACGGCCGTCACGACCTCCGAGACGACCAACATGGTCCACTGGATCGACACGCAGACCCTCGCGGCCGTGGACGCGACGCCGGTCGGGCAGCGACCGCGCTTCGCCGCCTTCACGGCCGACGGGTCCCGGCTGTGGGCGTCCTCGGAAATCGGCGGCACCGTGTCGGTGATCGACGTCGCCACCCGCGCGGTGATCGCGACGATCGAGTTCGCCGTGAAGGGGATCGCGGCCGACCGGATCCAGCCGGTGGGCATCCAGATGGCCAAGGACGGGCGCCACGCCTTCGTGGCGCTGGGGCCGTCCGACCGGGTCGCCGTGGTGGATACCGCGACCTACCGGGTGGAGAGCTACATCCTGGTCGGCCGCCGGGTCTGGCAGCTCGCGCTCAACGCCGCGGGCACGCGGCTCTTCACCACCAACGGCGTCTCCGGCGACGTGACGGTGATCGACGCCGCGACGTTCCGGCCGATCAAGACCGTGAAGGTCGGCCGCTTTCCCTGGGGCGCGGCGGCGCGGCCGATGCCTTCGGCGCAGGCGACGGACGGGCGCGCCGCCGGTGCGGTGCCGTGACTCGTCCGCAGTCCGGAGCGCGGGTCCCCTGTTCCGTTCGGAAGCGGGACAAGGTGAGGGACGTGCGGCATCCGGGACAGGCTCTCCCGGCCCGCACGTCGACAGCGTGCTCCATCCTCGACGTCCCGATCCCTCACCCTGTCCCTCTCCCGAACGGGACAGGGGCCCGGTCGCGCACTGTCGCCGGCGTCCGTGCTCGGTCCGGATGGGTGACCGACGCGGCCAGGGGCGGAGGGAGGGATAAGGCGCGGCCGCTGCGGAGCGCAGCGTCTCCCAGGCCGCCCGCGCCGCGCACCGCCCTGGCCCGGGGCGCGAGCCTGCTCCTGCGCGCCGCGCTGCTCCTTCTCGCCCTGCTCCTGCCGACCCTCCCGGCCCGAGCCGGCCAGCTCGATCGCGCGGGCGTCGAACGCCACTTCCCGCCCCCGCTGGTGGTCGGCGAGAAGGACGACAGGCTCCCGGTCTGGCCGATCCTGAAGCAGCAGGCCGGGTCCTACGAGGTCTTCGCCTACGCGTTCGAATCCGTCGACCTCGCACCGATCCCGGGCTTCGGGGGCACGCCCCCCGACCTGTTGATCGCGCTCGCCCCCGACGGGACCTTCCGGGACGTGACGGTGCTCGCGCACCACGAGCCGGTCTTCCTCGAGGGGCTCGGCCCGGAGCCGCTCCTCGCCTTCGTCGAGCAGTATGCCGGCCTGTCGGCCCGGCAGGCGATCCGGGTCGGGCGGCCCAACGCGCGGGCCGCCGGCGCCGCGCCGCAGACCACCGTCGACGGCATCTCCATGGCCACCGCCTCGACCCGGGTGATTAACCAGTCGATCCTGGCCTCGGCGCTGGCGGTCGCCCGCGCGAAGCTCGGCTTCGGGGCGGCCAATGTCGGCCTGAAGGTCGAGGCGAAGCTCGACCTCTACGAGCCCCTGACCCTGGCCGAGCTTCTTGCCCGGGGCTGGGTTCGGCGGTTGACGGTCACGAACGCGGACGCCGCCGCGGCCTTCCGGGGTACCGGCGTGGCCGATCCGTCCGAGGGTCCGGCCGACGCCGTGCTGACCGACCTCTACGTCGCCGCCCTGGACCCGCCCTCGATCGGCCGCAACCTGCTGGGGTCGGCGCGCTACGACGCGCTGATGCGCGAGCTCGGTCCCGGAAACCACGCCGTGATGGTCGTCAGCGCCGGGCCGGAGGACGCGCCCGAGAACCCGGTCGGCGACCGGTTCGTGCTGGGCGCCGTCCCCGACCGGCTGGCGATCGGCCAGGCCGGCCTGATCGTGAACGCCCGCGACATGGCGGTGGAGCGCCGCGACGCCGGCCTCGCCGAGGGGCTGCCGCCCGGCCCCTGGACGATCCTGCGGATCGACCAGGCCGCCGGCTTCGACCCGTCCGCGCCCTGGGTGCTGACCGAGACGATCGTCCGCGAGCGCGGGCAGATCCTGTCGGAGAAGATCGCCCGGACCTTCACGGTCGAGACCGCCCTGCCCGCCGACCTGTTCACGCGGGTCCGGCCCGATGACGGGCCGAGCTGGACCGACCCCTGGCGGGCCCGGGCGCCCGAACTCGCGCTGATCGGGCTGATGCTCGCGGTGCTGGTGCCGGTCCTGAGCCGCCAGCGCGGGCTGGTGGCGGACCAGCGCCGCTTCACCCTCTTCCGCCTCGGCTTCCTGGCGCTGACCCTCGGCTTCGTCGGCTGGTACGCGCAGGCGCAACTCTCGATCGTGACCCTCGTCGGCCTCGTGCGGGCCGCCACCGTGACCCACGACCTCGCCTTCCTGCTCTACGACCCGCCCTCGCTGGTGCTCTGGGCCTTCGCGCTGGCCGCCCTGGTCGCCTGGGGGCGCGGCACGTTCTGCGGCTGGCTCTGCCCCTTCGGCGCGCTGCAGGAACTTGTCGCGCTGCTCGCCCGGCCGCTGCGCATACGCCCGGTCGCGGTGCCCCCCGGCCTCGACCGGGCGCTGCGGTCGCTGAAATACGTCGTGCTGGCCTGCATCCTCGGTGCCGCCGCCGCGGGGTCGCCCCTCGCCGACAGCGTCTCAGAGGTCGAGCCGTTCAAGACCGCCATCACCCTGTACTTCGTCCGGGCGTGGCCGTTCGTCGCCTACGCGGCCGGGCTGCTGGTGCTCAACCTGCTCGTCTACAAGGGCTTCTGCCGCTACCTGTGCCCGCTCGGCGCCGCCCTCGCCCTCCTCGGGCGGGTCCGCGTCCTCGACTGGATCCCGCGCCGGGCGGAGTGCGGCTCGCCGTGCCAGCTCTGCAAGGTTCGCTGCCGCTACGGCGCCATCGCGCCCTCCGGCCGGGTCGACTACGCCGAGTGCTTCCAGTGCATGGAGTGCGTGACGATCATCCACGATCCCGGGCAGTGCGTGCCGCAGGTCGTGGCGCGCAAGCGGGGCCGCCGCGCCGCGCCCCGGCCGGTGACCGTCGGATGAGCGCGCCGCCGCCCTTCGCGCCGGCCCGGCGCCGGCTCCTCGTCGGGGCCGCGGGGCTGGCCGCGCTCGGCGGCGTCGCGGCGTTCCGCGCCGCCGCGGCGTCGCGCGGGCTGGCGCTGCGCACCCGCGCCGGCCTCGCCTTCGGCACCACCGTGGCCCTGACCGCCGCCGGGCCCGACCCGTCCGCGGTCGAGTCTGCGCTCGACGACGGGTTCGCGGCGATGCGCGCCGTGGAGGCGGCCGCCAGCCTGTTCCGGGCCGACAGCGCCCTGGCCCGCCTCAACCGGGACGGGTCCCTCGAGGCGCCCGACCCGCACCTGCTCGCCCTGCTGCGCTTCGCCCTCGCCCTCGCGGCCGAGACCGGCGGCGCCTTCGACCCGACCGTCCAGCCGCTCTGGCCGGTCTGGGCCGGCGCGGCCGCCCGCGGCGAGCGCCCCGGGGCGGAGGCCCTGCGGGGGGCCCTGTCGCGGGTCGGCTGGCGGCGCGTGCGGGTCGCGACGGACCGGATCGTCCTGGAGCCCGGGACGGCCCTGACGCTGAACGCCTTGATCCAGGGCTACGCGGCCGACCAGGTCATGGCGGCTTTCCGGGCGCGCGGCATCGACGACGCCTTCGTGGATACCGGCGAGTTCGGTGCTGCCGGCGCGCATCCGGACGGCACGCCCTGGCGCCTCGGGCTGGCCGATCCCCGCCATCCCGGCGACATCGCCGCCGTCATCGCCCCGTTCACCGGCTTCGCCGCGACCTCGGGCGACTACAACATGAGCTTCTCGGACGACCGCACCGACCACCACATCTTCGACCCGGCCACCGGCCGGTCGCCGCGCGGCCTGTCGTCGGTGACGGTCACCGCGCCGACGGGGCTCGTCGCCGACGGGCTGTCGACCGCCTGCATGGTCCTGGGCCGCGCGCGCGGCGCGGACCTCGTCGCGGCCCGTCCGGGCTGCGCCGTGCGCTTCACCGGGAAGGGCTGACACATCCGGCCCCGTCGCGAGGGGCGAGGCCCGAACCGCGGCGCGCGCCCTGCCCTCGCGGAGCCGATGGCTCTACGGAGGGTCCGATCCGCGGCGCAGGCCCTGCATGCGCCCGGACCGGAGAGGATTGTCAGGAGAACGCGCGTGACGGAGGCGACCGGGCCGTACTGGCCGGCGGATGACTGGGCGGAGCAGGACCCGGGTGCGGCGGGGCTCGATGCCGGGCGGCTCGCGGACGCGGTGGCGTTCGCGCAGGCCCACGAGAGCGCGTGGCCGCGCAGCCTGTACTATCCCGACGGGCGCTACGTCGGGATCGTCGAGTGGAACGAGACGGGGCCCTGGAGCGCCGTCGACGGGCCGGTGCGCCCGCGCGGCGGCCCGGCGGGCGTGATCCTGAAGGGCGGCCGGCGCGCCGCCGCCTGGGGCGACACGGCCCGCCCGGACATGACCTTCTCGATCGCCAAGAGCTACCTTGCGGTGCTGGCCGGCCTCGCCCACGACGACGGCCTGATCCCCGATGTCGACGCGCCGGTGCGCGACAGCGTACCCGACCCGCTCCTCGACGGCCCGCACAACGGCGCGATCACGTGGCGCCACCTCCTGCAGCAGTCGAGCGAGTGGCAGGGGACCCTGTTCGGCAAGTCCGATCAGGTCGATCATTTCCGGCAGATCGGCCCGAGCGCCGACAACAGCCGCAAGGGCCAGGCGCGGGCGCTGCGGCGCCCCGGCACCTACTACGAGTACAACGACGTCCGGGTGAACCTGCTATCGTACTGCCTGATGCGCCGCTTCGGCCAGGCCCTTCCGGACGTGCTCCGCGAGCGGATCATGGATCCGATCGGCGCCTCCCGCGACTGGGCGTGGCACGGCTACGACACGGCCTGGGTCGCGGTCGACGGCGCGCGGGTCCAGTCGGTCCCCGGCGGCGGCCACTGGGGCGGCGGCCTGTTCATCGGGGCCGACGACCACGCCCGCTTCGGTCTCCTCGTCGCCCGCGGCGGCGCCTGGAACGGGCGGCAGCTCCTCTCGGAGCGCTGGATCCGCGCCATGCTGACGCCGTCCCCGACGCTGGACAGCTACGGCTATCTCTGGTGGCTGAACCGCGGCGCGGCCGCCAAGCCGCAGCTGCCGGCCTCGGCCTTCAGCGCCCTCGGGGCGGGCAACAACGTGATCTGGTGCGATCCCGAGCACGACCTCGTCGCGGTCCTGCGCTGGATCGACAAGGCGGCCCTCGACGGCTTCCTGCTGCGCCTCGTGGCGGCCCTGCGCCCGTAGGCGGGCCGGCGGCGCTAGCGGCCCCGGACGTGATCGACGAAGCTCCGGAGGACCGGCCGCATCTGGCGGCGGCTCGGGTAGTAGAGGAAGAAGCCCGGGAAGGGCGGGCACCACGCGTCGAGGACCCGGATCAGGCGGCCGGCCGCGATGTCGGCCGCCACCTGCGCCTCGAAGAGGTAGGCGAGGCCGGCGCCGCCGCGCGCCGCTTCGGCCACCAGCCCGTCATCGTCGAGGACGAGGGTGCCGGTGACCGGGATCGACTGGGCGATCCCGTCCTTCTCGAGTTCCCAGAGGTAGAGGCCGCCGCTCGGGAAGCGGCGCCGGACGCAGACATGCCGGTGCAGGTCCTGCGGGTCCGCGGGCGTCCCGTGGCGGGCGAGATAGTCCGGCGCGGCGACGATCGCGCCGCGCTGCGGCGGGCCGAGCGGCACCGCGATCATGTCCTGGTCCAGGCTCTCGGCGAAGCGGACGCCGGCATCGAACCCCTCGGCGACGATGTCGCGGAAGCCGTCCTGCGCGCGGATCTCGATCTCGACGCCCGGATGCGCGCGGGTGAATGCGACGGCGAGCGGCACCAGCAGCATCTCGGCGGCCGACCGCGGCACCGAGATCCGCAGCCTCCCGGTGAGCCGGCGCTCCGCGGCGGTCGCCACCTCGACCGCGTCGGCGATCGCCGCGAGGGCGGGCTCGAGACCGTCGAGCAGGCGCTGGCCCGCCTCGGTTGGGGCGACGCTGCGGGTCGTCCGCGCGAGGAGGCGCACGCCGAGGCTCGCCTCCAGGCCGTTGATCGCGTGGCTCACCGCAGAGACCGAGAGCCCGAGATCGCGCGCGGCGCCGCGGAAACTCCGGCGCGCCGCGACCGCGGCGAAGAGCGACAGGGCGGGGAGGTCGGCGCGTCTCACTGTTGAGCTGCATAGAACAGCCTGCGCCGCAGGTCACGGATTATCGCCGCCGGCGCCCCGTGCGAAGTCCGGCCCGCATCACGGGAGGCCCGCATGGATCATCGCCGACTCGGAACCGAACTCACCGTCTCCGCCCTCGGCCTCGGCTGCATGGGCATGAGCTACGCCTATGGCGGCCAGCCCGAGGGCGAGGCCACCGCCACGCTGCGACGCGCCGTCGACCTCGGCATCACCCTCTTCGACACGGCCGAGATGTACGGCCCCTTCGAGAACGAGAAGCTGGTGGGCAAGGCCCTGGCGCCGGTCCGCGACCGGGTGATCATCGCCACCAAGTTCGGCTTCAAGATCTCCGAGACCGGCCAGGGTCCCGACCGGATCATCGGCGTCGACAGCCGGCCCGAGCACGTCCGGGCGGTCTGCGACGCCTCGCTCCGGCGCCTCGGCGTCGACGTCATCGACCTGTTCTACCAGCACCGGGTGGACCCGGCGGTGCCGATCGAGGACACGGTCGGCGCCATGGCCGATCTCGTGCGGGCCGGCAAGGTCCGGGCGCTCGGCCTGTCCGAGGCCGGCGCGGCCACGATCCGGCGGGCCCACGCGGTCCACCCCATCGCCGCCGTGCAGAGCGAGTACTCCCTCTGGAGCCGCGATCCCGAGGCCGAGGTGCTGCCGACCTGCCGCGAACTCGGGATCGGCTTCGTGCCGTACAGCCCCCTGGGGCGCGGACTCCTGACCGGCGCGATCCGCGACCGCGACAGCCTCGCCGCCGACGATTACCGCCGCACGATGCCGCGCTTCGCGGCGGAGAACCTCGCGGCCAACCAGCGGCTGCTCGACACGCTCGCCGCCCTGGCGCGCGACAAGGGCGTCACGCCGGCCCAGCTCGCCATCGCCTGGGTGCTGAACCAGGGCGACTTCATCGTGCCGATCCCGGGCGCCCGCAAGATCCGGAACCTCGAGGAGAACGCGGCGGCGGCCGGTCTCGTCCTGGCCGAGACCGACCTGCGGGCCATCGCGGACGCGATGCCCGCCGAGGCGGTGACCGGCGACCGCTACGGCGCGGCCGGGCTGGCGATGGTCGGTCTCTGAGCCGTCAGAGCGCCGCGATGGTCTCGGCCACCGCGCGCGCCCGCGGCACGAGGCTTCCCACCTCCAGGTACTCCTCGGGCGAGTGGGCCTTGCCGCCCACCGGGCCCACGGCGCAGAGCGTGGGGCACCCGACGCTGGCGGTGAAGCCCGAATCGGCGCAGCCGCCTGCGAACTCGCCGGTGACGGGGTTGCCGCCCTCCGCGCTCACCCTTGCGTAGGTCTCGAACAGGGCCCGCGAGGCCTCGTCCTGCACGAGCGGCAGGAACTCGCCCTTGATGGTGAGATGCGCGGTCGTGTCCGGCACCGTCGATCCGGCTACGATCGCGGCGATCCGGTCCATGGCGGCCTCGCGGTCGGGCGGGGTCACGTAGCGCAGGTCGATCTCGCAGGTCACCCGGGGCGCCACGGTGTTCACCGACTGGCCGCCGGAGACCAGGCCGACATTCACCGTGATGCCGCGCGCGAGATCGGTGATCGCGTGGAGCGCGACGGTCTTGTGGGCGAGCTCCAGGATGGCGCTGCGCCCGTCGGCGTAGTTGCCGCCGGAATGGGCCGCCCTGCCGAGCACCTCGAGGTGCATGAACACCCCGCCCTTGCGGCCGGTGACGACGTTGCCGGTCGGCCGCCCCGGCTCGGAATTCAGCACCGCGCGGGCGCCCCGGGCGGTCTCCTCGATGATCGGCCGGCAGGCCGGCGAGCCGATCTCCTCGTCGCTGGTGAACAGGCCGACGAGCGGCACCGGCGCGCCGCCGGCGCGGTGATAGGCGGCCAGAACGAAGGCGTTCATCACGAGGCCCGCCTTCATGTCGGCGACGCCCGGCCCGTAGGCGCGGCCGTCGGCGACCCGGAACGGCCGGCGGGCCGGCTCCCCCTTCGGGAAGACGGTGTCGCGGTGGCCCATGAGCACGACCGGCCGGTTGCCGCCGCCCGATCCGGCCACGCTCGCCTTCAGCGCGTCGCCGTAGCCGTCCACCGGGATCGTGGTGACCGGGATGCCGTGGCCGGCGAGGAACTCCGCGATGCGGATGCCGACCGCGTCGACCCCCGGCTTGTCGTAGGAGCCGGAATCGATGTTCACGAGCTCCTCGAGGAGCGCCAGCATCGCGCCCTCCTGCCCGTCGAGCCAGCGGAGGACGTCGGTGTCATGGGCGGTCATGGAGGCCTCGTACCGGGGTCAGCAGGATTGCGCAGACCGTCTTTGCGAGCGCAGCGAAGCAACCCAGCGTCGCGCAACCTCTGGCAGCATAGCGCGGACTGGATTGCTTCGCTCCGCTCGCAAAGACGGCGCCGCTTCCGAACCGGACGTGGGTGCGATCGGCGGCGGCTATTCCACAGTGACCGACTTGGCGAGATTGCGGGGCTGGTCGACGTCTTTCCCCATGAACACCGCCGTGTGGTAGGCGAGCAGCTGGATCGGCACCGCGTACACGATCGGCGCCACCGTCGGGTCGAGCGCCGGCATGGTGAAGGTCGCGAGCGTGTCGAGCCCGTGCTCGGCCGCGCCCTTGGCGTCGCCGATCAGCACGATGCGCCCGCCGCGGGCGGCCACCTCCTGCATGTTCGAGACGGTCTTCTCAAACACCGCGTCGTGCGGCGCGATCACGATCACCGGCACGCTCTCGTCGATCAGCGCGATCGGCCCGTGCTTCAGCTCGCCCGCCGCGTAGCCCTCGGCGTGGATGTAGCTGATCTCCTTGAGCTTCAGCGCGCCTTCCAGCGCCATCGGGTAGCTGGTGCCGCGGCCGAGATAGAGCACGTCCCGCGCCTTCGCGACCTCCCGGGCCAGACCCTCGATCGCCGCCTCGTGGGTGAGCGCCTCGGCCATCAGGCCCGGCGCCTTGATCAGGCCGTCGATCAGCCGCCGCTCGCCCGCCGCGTCGAGGGTGCCGCGGGCGCGGCCCGCCGCGATGGCGAGGCAGAGCAGCACGGTGAGCTGGCACGAGAACGCCTTGGTGGAGGCGACGCCGATCTCCGGCCCGGCCAGCGTCGGCATCACCACGGAGGATTCCCGCGCGATCGTCGAGGTCGGCACGTTGACCACGCTCAGCGTGTGCTGGCCCTGGGACTTCGCGTAGCGCAGGGAAGCCAGGGTGTCGGCGGTCTCGCCCGACTGCGAGATGACCAGCGTCAGCCCGTCCTTCTCCAGCGGCGCCTCGCGGTAGCGGGCCTCGGAGGCGACGTCGATCTCCACCGGCAGGCGCGCCACCTGCTCGAACCAGTACCTGGCGACGAGGCCCGCATAGTAGGCCGTGCCGCAGGCGGTGATGTAGACGCGGCTGAGCTTGGCGAAGTCGAAGGGCAGCGCCTCGGGCAGCGCCACCCGCCCCTGCGCCATATCGACGTAGTGGGCGAGCGTGCGGCCCACCACCTCGGGCTGCTCGTGGATCTCCTTGGCCATGAAGTGGCGGTACTCGCCCTTGTCGATCCGGTAGGCCTGGGTGGCGATCGTCTGCCGGGCGCGCTCGACCGTGGCGCCCGACGCGTCGCGGATCTCGGCGCCGCCCCGGGACAGGATCGCCCAGTCGCCCTCGTCGAGATACGTGATGGCGTCGGTGAACGGGGCGAGCGCCAGGGCGTCGGAGCCCAGGTAGGTCTCGCCCTCGCCGAAGCCGATGGCCAGCGGCGCGCCGTGGCGGGCCCCGATCAGCAGGTTCTCCTCCCCGGAGAAGAGGAAGCCCAGCGCGAAGGCGCCGCGCAGCCGCGGCAGGGCGGCGGCCACGGCCTCCACCGGCCCCATCTGCCGGTCCATGTTGCGGCTGACGAGCTGGGCGACGACCTCGGTGTCGGTCTCGGTCTCGAAGACGACGCCGTCGGCCTCCAGCTCCTGCTTGAGCTCGCGGAAATTCTCGATGATGCCGTTGTGCACGACGGCCAGGCGCTTGGTGGCGTGCGGGTGGGCGTTGGTCTCGTTGGGCCGGCCGTGGGTGGCCCAGCGGGTGTGGCCGATGCCGATCGTGCCGGTGAGCGGCTCCTGGGCGAGCCTGGCCTCCAGGTTGACCAGCTTGCCCGAGGCCCGGCGCCGCGCCAGCCGGCCGTGCTCCAGGGTCGCGATGCCGGCGGAATCGTAGCCGCGGTACTCGAGCCGCCGCAGGGCCTCGATCACCTGCCCCGCCACCGCGTCGCGCCCGACGATGCCGACGATGCCGCACATAGGAGTGTCTCTCGCTGTCGCGCCCGGATGGCCGCGCGCAGGTCGTGCGCAAGGTCCGGGCCGCCCCGCGCCGTGCGGGGCCGAGCGGGACTTCTACCGGATCGGCACGGCGCAGGGCCAGCCCCGCCCGCGCGGCGTGCCGGGCTTCACGCCTTGCCGCGACGCGCCTTCTCGGCCTGCAGCGCCGCGCGCTTCTCCCTGGCCCAGCCCGGCTTCACCGCCTGCCGGCCCCGGGCCACCGCCATGGCGTCGGCCGGCACGTCGTCGGTGATCACCGAGCCGGAGGCGACGTAGGCCCCCTCCCCCACCGAGACGGGGGCGACCAGGGCCGAGTTCGAGCCGATGAACGCGCCCGCGCCGATCGTGGTCCGGTGCTTCAGCACGCCGTCGTAATTGCAGGTGATCGTGCCGGCGCCGATATTGGCCTTGGCGCCGACCTCCGCGTCGCCGAGATAGGTGAGGTGCGCGGCCTTGGCGCCGGCACCCATCCGGGCGTTCTTCAGCTCGACGAAATTGCCGAGCTCCGCGCCGGCCTCCAGCACGGCGTGGCCGCGCAGCCGCACGAACGGCCCGATCTTCACGCCCGCCTCCAGGCTGGTCTCGGTGAGATGCGCGAAGGCCCGCACGGTGCAGCCCTCCGCGACCCGCACGCCGGGGCCGAACACCACGTTGGGCTCCACGATCACGTCGCGCCCCAGCACCGTGTCGTGGCTGAGGAACACCGTCTCGGGGGCGATCAGCGTGGCGCCCCCCAGCATGGCGCTGCGGCGCAGCTGCGCCTGGATCGCGGCCTCCGCGACGCTGAGCTGCACCCGGTCGTTGACGCCCTGCGCCTCGGCCTCGTCCACCGGCACGACCGTGACGGGCAGCCCGTCGGCGACGGCGAGCGCCACCGCGTCGGGCAGGTAGTACTCGCCGGCGGCGTTGTCGTTGCCGATGCGGGTGAGCAGGGCCAGGGCGTGCCGTCCGGCGAGCGCCATCAGCCCGGCATTGCACAGGGTCACGGCCCGCTCGGCCGCGCTCGCGTCCTTCTCCTCGCGGATGGCGAGCACGCGGTCGCCCTCGGTCAGCACCCGCCCGTAGCCGGAGGGTGTCGCCGTCTCGAAGGCCAGCACGGCCACCGCGGCGCCGTCGGCCAGGGGCGCGCGGAGACGCAGGAAGGTGTCGGCCGAGACGAGCGGCGTGTCGCCGAAGGCGATCACCACGTCGTCGTCGGGGTCGGCCAGGATCTCCCGGGCGGCGAGCACCGCGTGGGCGGTGCCGAGGCGCTCGGCCTGCGGGAAGACTCGGGCGCCGGGGGCGGCCCGCGCGATCTCGGCGGCGACGTCGTCGCGGCCGGGCTCGGCCACCACGGCGATCCGGCCCGCGCCCGCCGCCTGGACGGCGGCCAGGACGTGGCCGAGCATGCTGCGCCCGGCGATCCGGTGCAGCACCTTCGGCAGGTCCGAGCGCATCCGCGTGCCCTTCCCGGCCGCGAGCACGATGGCGGTGAGGCTGCGCGAGGGCGTTCCGGTCGGGGTCATCGCAGGTCCAGGCATCGATCGAGGGCCGAGACGGATGGGCCGGACGGGCGCCCGGCGCAACCCCGTCCGGGCCGATCAGCGCAGCGCCAGGGCGACGTGCTGGCCCGAACCGTGGGCGAAGCGCTCCCGGCGGCGCTCGATCGAGCTCGGGATCCGCAGGGATTCCCGGTACTTCGCCACCGTGCGCCGGGCAATGTCGACGCCCTCCCCGCGCAGCTTCTGCACCAGGGCGTCGTCGGACAGCACGTCGTCCGGCGTCTCGCCGTCGACGAGCTGCTTGATGCGGTGGCGCACCGCCTCGGAGGAGTGTGCGGCGGCGCCGGCCGCCCCGGGTATCGCGGCGGTGAAGAAGTACTTCATCTCCAGGGTCCCGCGGCTCGTGCCGATGGCCTTGTTGGAGGTGACCCGCGAGACGGTCGATTCGTGCATGCCGATCGCCTCGGCCACGGTCTTGAGGTTCAGCGGCCGCAGGTGGGTGACGCCGTGGACGAAGAACCCGTCCTGCTGGCGGACGATCTCGGTGGCGACCTTCAGGATGGTGCGGGCGCGCTGCTCCAGCGAGCGGGTCAACCAGTTGGCGTTCTGCAGCGCCTCCGACAGGAAGGCCTTGTCGCCCTCCGCGGCGGCGTTGCGCGAGACGCGGGCGTAGTAGCTCTGGTTCACCAGGACCCGGGGCAGCGCCTCGCTGTTCAGCTCGACCAGCCAGGAGCCGTCCGGCGCGGCGCGCACGAACACGTCCGGGACGAGGACCTCGACGGCGCTCGACCCGAAGGCCCGGCCGGGCTTCGGATCCAGGCGGCGGATCTCGCCCAGCATGTCGACGAGATCCTCGTCGTCGACGCCGCAGAGCCGGCGCAGGGCCGCGAAATCGCGCTTGGCCACGAGGTCCAGCCGCGAGACCAGCGCCTGCATCGCCGGGTCGAACCGGTCGCGCTCGCGCAACTGGATAGCGAGGCACTCGGCGAGGTCGCGGGCCGCGATCCCGGGCGGGTCGAAGGTCTGGACCAGCGCCAGCATCCGGCCGACGAGGGCCGGGTCGGCGCCGAGCCGCTCGGCCACGCCCTCCACCGTCTCGCGCAGGTAGCCAGCCTCGTCGACGGCGTCGATCAGGAAGCCGCCGATCAGCCGTTCGGCCGGCTCCCGGGTCGCGAGGTCGAGCTGGCCCGCGAGGTGCTCGCGCAGCGAGGTCTCGGCCGTGAGGGTCGCCTCGAAATCGGGCGCCTCGGCGTCGAAGCTGCCGCCGGTGCTGCCGTAGGGCGGCGGCGTCAGCGAGAGCATGTCGCCCCCGCCCGCCTCGCGCGCCTGGACGGGGCTCTCGTCGGGAAAGACGTTGTCGAGGCGCGTGTCGAAGTCGCTCTCGATCTCGCCGCGGCTCGGGTTGAGGTCGGCCGAGAGCCACGAGTCGGGCTCCGGCGCGTCGAAGCCGTCGGTCCCCGCCTCCTCGGCATGGCTGCCCGATTCGGCGGATTCGCCCGCACCCGGCAGGTCCGGCTCGGCGCGCTCCAGCAGCGGGTTGCGTTCCAGCTCGGCCTCGACGTAGGCCGAGAGATCGAGGTGCGAGAGTTGGAGAAGCTTGATCGCCTGCAGAAGCTGCGGCGTCATCACCAGGGCCTGGCCCTGACGCACTTCCAGCCGTTGCACCAAACTCATGCGAGGCCCCGATGCCCTTCCGGCGCGGTTCGCCAGCCGGAGCCACGCTGCTCACGGCATGGTTCTTGCTTGCTCCGTCGCACTTTCTGTAACGCGATCCGACCCGCGCGTCAAAGCGCGACCGTGCACGCCGCTGTTGGCAAGTGCTCGTGGCAAGTGCTCGGCGCTTCGGGACTCGCCGCACCCCCATCACATCCCGATCACATCGCGATCCGGCACCCGGCAGTCTGCGGGCAGATCTTAAAGGAAGGTTTGCGCATTAATCCGCGCGCGGTTGCCAGGACATCCGAAATCCGTCCCTAAAGCTTTGTCTGATTGCAGACGCTTCCCCTGCTAGATGCAATATCCGCTCGCTATTGCGTGGTGATCCGAGCATGGCTCGGGGATGCGCCGCGGTTCCCGCACGAGAGTCGGAGCGCGGCGATCGATCTCTGCGTACGCGTTTGCCGATGCCGCATCAGAACCGCCTTCTGGCCGCCCTATCCGAGGCGGACGGCGCACTGCTCGGGCCTCATCTGGAGGCGATCGACCTGCCCCTCGGCAAAGTGCTCGTCGAGCCGGCCGCCGCGATCCCGCACGCGGTCTTCATCGACACCGGCCTGTGCTCGGTGGTGTCGACCCTCGCAGAGGGCGGCCGCATCGAGATCGGCCTGTTCGGACGCGACGGCATGGCCGCGCCGGCGCTGCTGCTCGGAACCGACACGATCCCGTACCAGATCTTCATGCAGGTCGCCGGCCGGGGGCGCAGGATCTCCGTGCCGGTCCTGCGCGACGCGCTGAAATCCAGCCCGTCGCTGCGCAACCTGCTGCTGCGCTACGTCCAGACCTTCCTGGTCCAGGTCGCCCAGACCGCGATCGCCAACGCGGGCGCGCCCGCCGAGGAGCGGCTCGCGCGGTGGCTCCTCATGTACCACGACCGGCAGGACGGCGACGACCTGTCGGTGACGCACGAGTTCCTGTCGATCATGCTCGGCGTGCGCCGCCCGACCGTCACGGTCGCGATCCACACCCTGGAGGGCGCCGGCCTGATCCGCGCCCGGCGCGGCCGCATCCGGGTCCTGAGCCGCACCCGCCTGGAGGAGGCCGCCGGCCAGACCTACGGCCCGGCCGAGGCCGAGTACGAGCGCCTGATCGGCCCGCTGCGGCGGCCTCAGAGCACGCTGGCGTAGGGGACTTCGGCCACCACCGCGCCGGCCTCGTCGGTGATCACGAAGGTGTCGGCGCGCCAGCCGCGCGGCGCGCCGTAGACGTGCGGCAGCCGGCGCATCTCGCGCAGGATGTCGCGCGCGAGGTGCTCGGCCGCCGTCCGATCGGGCAGCTCGTCGCCCTCCCGATCGGCGATCAGCGCGCCGTGCCGCCGGACGTTGAGGAAGAAGCGGGGCAGATCACATCCCCTTCGAGGATCGGCCAGCGGGGCCTTCGGGGCGCCCGTCGAAGACCGCGTGCCGCGCCATCGGGAACGGCGTCGCGGGCCTGAGCGGCGTGTCGGATCGGCGCGAACCACGCCGCGCGGGGACCGGCCGCCGAGTGTCCGCCCAGACGGGCGGCCCGCGCAAGGGCAACCCGCGCGAGGGCGGCTGCGGCAGTTCGCGCACCGACGGGTACCGGGCCGACCGCGCCGGCCATATCGTACTTTCGTGCAGAGGGTTCGGGGCCGGATCAGTCCGGCCGCACGCGCGGCGTCTGTCCACACTCATACATTTTTCTGAGGGCGGGTGGATCGCGGCCCGCGCGGCCGCGTTCTCCGCGCGGTCGCCGCGGCACGAGGATCCGGCGGCCCGTCGCGCGAGGCCGTGCGGCGCCCACACACAGGTTAACGACACCGCTCAGGTCGCGGCGCACGCTCCTCAGCTGGCCGTGAGGTTCTGCGCCATGCGCTACTTCACCGATTTCACCGACGACCGCGGCCTGTCCCTCGACGAAGAGGGGCTGCCCTTCGCCGATCGTCACGAGGCGTGTCTGTCCGCGACCGAGGCCCTGATCGAGGCCGTGCATGACCGGCTCCGCGTCCGGGCGGACCGGCCGGCCCCCGGAGATGCGGGCCTGGTGCTGGAGGCGCGGGTCCGCGACGCGACCGGCAGCACGGTCTTCCGCGCCCGCCTCACCCTCGACCTGGACTGGCAGCCCGCCGACGGCTGAGCGCGGGCCCTACCAGCCGCAATTGGGGATCGGCGGCTGCGCCTTGGCCATGGCCGACTTCTCGATCGGCACCATCGCGCCCCAGGCGTATTTCTGGGCGTGGGGCGTGACGTTGGCGAAGAGGCAGCCGAGCTGGAAGTGGGTCGCGCCCATCTCGCCCGCGAAGCCCATGCAGTCCAGGAAGGTCCAGGTCTTCGGCACCGGGGTCATGGACCGCCAGCGCGGCATCGCCACGGGCGAGCAGACTTTGACCGCCCCGGTTCCGTCGTCGGCATTGAGCGCGTCCCCCTGGCTCTGCGCCGCGGAGGGGGCGAGGCCGAGCAGGAGGATTGCCGCGAGAAGCGCTCGGCCGGGGATCAGGGCGTGTCGGCTCATCGGGTCAGCGCATCGTCCACCACAGGGCCGCGAGGATCGCGAAGCCGAGAACGTTGTAGAGGATCGCCCAGATCCAGACACCCAGGACGGCGCGGCTCGGTTGCCGCGGTCTTGACCGGCCGGGCCGCAGGCGATTCCGGTCCTCCGGAGTCGGCCAGATCGCCGCCCGGGGCGCCTTGAGGAGCCGCGTCAGCACCTCCGGGAGGTGCGGGCCGGGCGGTGTCTCGCCGGTCATGGCGGTCTCCGATACGACGATGGCCCGGGCCGGGTCGCGCCCGCCCGGCGCCGGACCTGTCCGGGTGACCCGAGATCCGGCGGCAGTGCCGCTCACAGCACCGTGCCGGGTGCCTGCGGGTAGTACTGGTAGGCCCAGGTCTCGGACAGCAGCCGATCCCCGGATCTCAGCTGCAGACGCATCTCCACCGGATCCGGACCCTCGGCGTAGACCTTGAGAAAGACCCGCCAGGGGCTCGGCTTGCCGTAGGGCGCCCAGGTGGCGCCGACTTCCTCGACGCTGCCGCGCGACAGGGTGAGCGCGACCGTGGCCTTCTCGGGATCGAGGCCCGACAGGGCCGCGCCCTCGAATTCCAGCACGAACTGCCGCACGAGGTTGGCCCGGCTCGGGCGTCTGTCGGCATCCGCGAGCCACGCGGCCTTGGTGGCCCGGGTCGCGACGCACCGGGCGAGGTCGGTGGCGACCGGCTCCTTGACGGTCCAGCGCAGCCGGTAGGCGAAGCTGCGGTCCGACCCGGCCTGCGGCGCGTCGTCCGGCACCCAGAGAGCGACGATGTTGTCGTCGGTCTCCTGATGGGTCGGGATCTCCACGAGCTGGACGCTGCCGCGGCCCCAGTCGCCCTGCGGCTCGACCCAGATGTCGGGACGGTTCTCCTCGAAGCCGTCGTCGATGTAGTTCTCGTAGGCGCGGTCGCGCTGGAGCAGGCCGAAGCCCTTCGGCGACCGGTCCGCGAAGACGCTGACGCTGAGGCGGGGCGGGTTGTTGAGCGGCCGCCAGATCAGCTCGCCGGCGCCGGTCTGCATCAGCAGCCCGTCGGAATCGTGCACCTCGGGCCGCCAGTCGCTCGCGAGGAAGCGGCTCATGCCCTCCGAGTACCACAGCATCGAGGTCAGGGGCGCCATGCCGAACCGCTCGACCGCCTTGCGCATGTAGACCGTGCAGGCGACGTCGATGACGACGTGCGGCTCCTTCCGGGCGACGAAGCGGTAGGCGCCGGTGAGGCTCCGGCCCTCGAGGAGCGCCAGCACGGTCACGGCGCCGTCCGCGGCCGGGCTGACGTAGAAGCGCGTGAAGACCGGGAACTCCTCGGTCTTCCCGGGCCCGGGCGCCGTGTCGATCGCGATGCCCCGGGCCGAGGCCCCGTACTGGGCTCCGTCCCCGGCGGCGCGGAAGTACGACGCGCCCAGGAAGGCCAGCCAGTCGCCGTCGTCGCCCGGCTGCCCGGCGGGCGCCTTCTGGAACCGGAACCCCGCGAAGCCCGCCCCGTCCGGAACGTCCTTGGCCGGGTTGCCCGGCGGGTAGGTGAACAGGTCGTGGCTGTAGAGCACCTCGTGGGCCTGCCCGCCCTCCAGGGCGTAGACCTTCACGGGATGGCGGAAGAAGTTGCCGAGGTGGAAGAAGGTCACCGGGTACGGGCTGTCGGCGAACAGGGCGTGGCCCGGCGGGTAGCGGATCTCCTGGAGCGGCCCGTAGGTCAGGGCGTCGAGGGCCGCCGAGGCGGGCGCCTCCGGGGGCGGCGCGTAGGGCCGGTCGCGCAGCGTCCGGGCGAGATCCTTCAGCCGGTCGAGGTCCATGGGCTCGGGCGGTGCGAGGCGCGGCCCGCCGCCGGCGGCCCGGGCGAGGCCGGGATACGGCGCGAGGGCGAGGAGCCCGATGGCGGTCAGGACGCGGCGCGTGATCAAGCTGGAACCCCCGGATTCGGTCGGGCCTCGCGACCCGCGCCGCCCTCTAGCCACGCCGGCGCGGCGGCGCAATTTCCCGGCCGCGGCTCAGCTCCGCGGACCGCAGTTGCCGGTGCTGCCGTCGGTCGTCCAGAGGTTGGCGCCGCCCCCCGGCGGGCACTGCCCCGGCAGCGCCAGGGTGATCAGCTTCGCGAAGGTGTTGGCCTCGTCCTCGCCGTAGCCGATCTCGCCGACCATGCGGCCGGTCCTGTCGAACAGCGCCACGGTGGCGGAATGCTCCATCGTGTAGTCGCCGTCCTTAGTCGGCACGCGCTTGTAGGCGACGTGGTAGGCATCGGCCATGCGGGCGACCTGCTGCGGCGTGCCGACGAAGCCGCGGATCCGCGGGTCGAACGAGGCCAGGTACGCCCGCAGGGTGTCGGGCGTGTCCCGCTCCGGGTCGAGGGTGACGAAGACGACGTTGAGGCGGTCCGCGTCGCGGCCCATTCGGCCGAGGGCCGACGCCAGGGTCGCGAGCGTGGTCGGGCAGACATCCGGGCAGTGGGTGAAGCCGAAGAACAGGACGGACGGCTTGCCGCGGAGATCGGCCTGGGTCACCGGGCGGCCGTCGAGATCCGCCATCGTGAACGGGCCGCCGACCTTCCGGGAATGGCTGAACCGCGATCCCTGCTGGAGGACGATCGCCCCGGTGCCGGTGGCGATCACGGCGACGAGGGCGGCGGAGGCGATGAGGGCGAGAGGGCTCGGTGCCATGCTGTGACCTGCGACGGCGCGTCGGGGTGGCCGGTATCGATGCCGCCAATATGGGGTCCGTGTCGACAGGTGTGAGGCCGCGGCGCCCCGTGCGGGGCCGGACCTGGAGAGGCGACGACGTCAGGAACACGCCCGGGAGCGGCCGGTTGGCCAGGGTACGGGCGCTCGCGCCATCCGGCGCCGGGACACCCGGGCCGCGGGCCCGACCGTCCCCTCCGCGACCGTGCACGGGAGCCGCCCCAGATGGCCCAGCAGATCCCCGTCGACCCGCAGGCCCGGGCCGACGATCCCCGCCGCGACGCCGAGCGGGACGACGCCACCCACGCCATCGCCGACGACGTCGCCTATCAGCGCCACGTCCTGGTCAACGTCGTGTTCGTGGGGCCCCCCGGCGCGGGCGACCGGGGCTGGGTCCTGATCGATGCCGGCGTGATCGGCGCCAAGCGCGGGATCGAGGCCGCGGCCCGGGCCCGCTTCGGCGAAGGCGCCCGGCCGGCCGCGATCGTCCTGACCCACGGCCATTTCGACCATGTCGGCGTCCTGGAGGACCTCGCGGAGGACTGGGACGTCCCGGTCTACGTGCACGCCCTGGAGCGGCCCTATCTCGACGGCAGCGCCGCCTACCCGACGCCGGATCCGAGCGTCGGCGGCGGACTCCTCGGCCGTCTGTCGCCGCTGTTCCCGACGAGCCCGGTCGACGTCTCCGGGCGGCTCCGCCTCCTGCCGGAGGACGGTTCGGTGCCGCCCCTGCCCGGCTGGCGCTGGATCCACACGCCCGGCCACGCGCCGGGCCACGTCTCGCTCTGGCGCGAATCCGACCGGACGCTGATCGCGGGCGACGCCTTCATCACCACGGCGCAGGAATCCGCCTACGCGGTCGCGACGCAGGCGCCGGAGTTGCACGGGCCGCCGATGTACCTGACGATCGACTGGCCGGCGGCGCGCGCGTCGGTGCGGGCGCTCGCCGCGCTCGCCCCGGAGCGGGTTATCACCGGACACGGCCGGCCGCTCCAGGGCGCCGAGATGCGCCGCGCCCTCGACGCCCTGGCGGCGGATTTCGACCGGGTCGCGGTGCCGGAGACGGGCCGGTTCGTGGAGAACCCGCTCGGGGCCGCCGACGGCTCCGCCTACAGGGCGCCGCGCTGACCGGCGCGATGCGGCCGCGCGGGCGGAATCCCGCGCCTCACGAGGCCCGCGCGAGATCCTGGAACGGGGCCGGGGATCGCGCGGCGGCGAGCACGCCGTCCATCTCGGCCTTCGGCATGGCGTGGCCGAACAGGTAGCCCTGGCCGAAATGGCAGCCCTGTTCGGAGAGCCAGTCGAGGCTGGCGTCGGTCTCGATCCCCTCGGCGGTGGTGGAGAGGCCGAGGCTCGCCCCGAGCTTGATGATGGCGTCGACGAGCTTCGCCCGCTCGTCGCTCATCGTGATGGCGTCGACGTAGCTGCGGTCGATCTTCAGCTTGTCGAACTTCAGTTCGCGCAGGTGGTACAGGCTGGAATAGCCGGTTCCGAAATCGTCCAGCGCGATGCGCACGCCGAGTTCGCGCAGCGACAGCAGGGTCGTCCGGGTCGCCTCCAGGTCCTGGATCAGGGCGCTCTCGGTGATCTCGACCTCCAGGCGCTGCGGCGGGAAGCCGGTCTCGGTCAGGATCCCGAGGATGCGCTGGGCGAGCCACGCGTCCTGGAACTGCTGCGGGGCGATGTTCACCGCGAGGATCAGGTGCGGCGGCCAGGCCCGGGCATCCAGGCAGGCGCGGCGGATCAGGCTGTAGCTGAGATCCGCGATCATCCCGGTCTCCTCGGCCACCGGGATGAACTCGCTCGGGCCCACCACCCCGCGCGTCGGGTGGCGCCAGCGCGCCAGGACCTCGACCCCGACGATCTCCTTCTCGGGGAGCGACACCACCGGCTGGTAGAAGGGCTCAATCGCGCCCGTCTCGATGGCGAGGCGAAGTTCCGTCTCCATGCGGGCGCGGGCGCGCAGCTCCGCGTCCATGGCGCTGCGGAAGAAGCGGACATTGCCGCGCCCGTCCTTCTTGCCCTGGTACATGGCGAGGTCGGCCGCGTGCAGGATCGCGTCGGCGTCCCCGTGCTCGGCCGACACCGCGGCGACGCCGACCGTGGCCCCGACCTTCAGGTCGTTCTGGTTCCACGTCACCGGCTCGGCGATGCGCGCGATGACCGCCTGGGCGAGGCGCCGCAGCGCCTCGCTCTCGTAGCGGAGCGGGACCAGCATGGCGAACTCGTCGCCGCCCAGACGGGCCGCCAGGCCGCCCGACGGCACGAGCTGCTGGAGACGCTCGGCCACGGCGCACAGGACCGCGTTCCCGGCCGCGTGGCCGTAGAGGTCGTTGACCGGCTTGAACCGGTCGAGGTCGATGAGGAGCACCGCCGCGTCCGCGGCGCCCGGCGCGTGCGCTCGCTCCACGGTGTCGATGAAGCGGCGACGGTTCGCCAGACCGGTCAACCCGTCGTGCCGGGCGATCGCCTCGGCCTGTGCGGCGGCGGCAGCGCGCTCGAGCATGAGCCGCCGGAGGATGATCGATTTGCGGATGCTGGCGCCCCACTGCGCCACGCCCATGCAGGCGGCGAGCAGCAGCAGGTCCGTGAGGTTGTAGGTGGCGACGACGCTGTTCAGATACGCGAAGGTCCCGAGCGTGACGCCGACGAACCAGATCCCGACGCCGATCACGAGGAGGCACAGGGTCTCGTACAGCTCGCCGCGGCCCCAGGCTCTCGACGTCTCGATCGGCATGGTCAGGACCCGGTTTCCAACGTCAGAGCGAAGCATGCCGTCCGCTCATGCGCTGTAGATCAGCTCCGGACGCGGCAGCTTCTCTACATCTTTACGGGTCTTTGTCTTGGTTTAATTTGGATTAAATCGCGCCGCCACGCTGCGCGCGGCTCGGGGGCGCCGGTATGTCCCGTCGCGGGAAGAGATGGACAGGGCCGCGCCGTCACGCCTCGTCGACGGCGTTCGGACGCTGCGCGGCCGCGCGGCTCTCCTGGAGGGTGGCGGCGGCCTTGACGATCGACAGGATCCCGCCGCGGGTCGTCTCGTCGGTGATGCTGGTGAAGGCCAGGACGAGTTCCATGACCTTCGGATCCTCGAACAGGGCCGCGGGTCCGACGCGTCCGCCGCCGTTGTCCCGCGGATCCGCGAAGAACGTGTCCACCGGCACCCTCAGCAGGTCGGCGATGGCCTGAAGACGCCCTGCGCCGATGCGGTTGCGCCCCTTCTCGTACTTCTGAACCTGCTGGAAGCTGACGCCGATGGCCTGACCGAGATCGGTCTGGCTCAGGCCCTGTGCCACGCGGAGCGCCGCGATGCGGCCGCCGATCGAGCGATCGGTCTCGGTGGCGGACTTGGGCTTCGGGGAGGACGACATCGAACGGAAACCTTCAGCATGCTGGATGAGTGGCACTTACCCAGAGTCGCGGAAAAAAACACAACCGAAAACTGCTTAGCGCACCAATAAGTTGCGCAATTCCTAGTTGCACTGGACGCATGGCTTGGCTGTTGGTTGTACGCCCAGGGACGGTGAAACCGCAATGGTCAACTGTATCCGTCACGCAGCGCACAGACGGTTTCCCTCCTGCGCCTGTCTTCGCCGGCTACGGCAGCCTCTCAGTCGCCGTGCGCGACGATACATCGGAGATCGGTCGAAGGGGTGGTAAAGTACCGAGGCCTCCGATCGTCGTGGCGGACGGTGACGGATATGTGATGCGGCCGGCATTGTGGTGGGACTGCGGCCGCGGGTCTCCATCAAGACATCGGCGATGCAATTCACCGGCGCGAATGTCGCGGCCGGCGGGACACGCACCCCTGTTTCCGACATCGGGCCGCGTCTATCGCCGGCCTAAACACTTTAAGTCCCGGTCGAGAAAATCTATGAAATGATGTATTCACCGGCCAGGCTCGACGGTAGAGTCGGGCTCCCATCACAGCGCCCTCGTCGATGACCGACCTTCTCGTCACCCTCC
This sequence comes from Methylobacterium sp. D53M, assembly GCF_053345625.1. Classification (NCBI taxonomy): domain Bacteria; kingdom Pseudomonadati; phylum Pseudomonadota; class Alphaproteobacteria; order Hyphomicrobiales; family Methylobacteriaceae; genus Methylobacterium; species Methylobacterium sp. D53M. The sequence continues at coordinate 9,213 of NZ_JBKFAL010000029.1, read as the reverse complement.
AGGAGCCAGCCGAACCCGCCGGGCAGGCCGGGCCGGGATCCGAGACGTCGGCCCTGCGCGCGCATATCGCGCGGATTCTGCGCAGGCTGCCTCCCGCCAAGGCGACGAAGACGACCTGACCTCGACCGCCGGGAACGGCGCCGCGACCTGCCCGGACGGATCATCCGCTCGGGACGGGCGCCCGGTCCGGACACCCCTCCTAGGCGACGGCCTCAAGCGGCTGCGGCCGGGCGCGGACGCGATCAAGGATGTCGAGGGTGCGGATGCTGTCCGCGAGCGGCATGATCGGGCTCTCGCGGGCGCCGGCGAGCAGGCAGCGATGCACCTCGTCGATCTGATGCCGCAGCCCGAACCCGAGGTACGGCGTCGGGATCAGCGCGACGCGGCGGAAGTCCAGCGGCTGCAGGAGGCGTTTCGCGAAGGCCAGTCGGCCGATGGCCTGGCGGCGCGGCGGGGCACGGTCGGCGGGCGCCGGCGCGGCCGCGGTGCGCACGCGCGTGAGGAAGGGCGGGCACAGGAACTGCCGGTGCAGGTGGATGCGGCCGCGCGTGCCGACGATCACGGCGGCGTTGTCGGCCTCTCCGGTCGAGCCGCAGCTCAGGGTCGCGGTCCTGGCGTTCCAGCCGAGCGCGAGCGCGGCCTGCTGCGGCGCCGCACCGCCCCGATCGAGGCCGACGCCCGAGACCTCGGTGGGTGCGCCGAACAGGTGGAGCGCCAGCGACACGGGGTAGACTCCGAGATCGAGGATCACCCCGCCTTCGGCCGGAACGTCCGTCCGTCCGGGCGGGTTCGGCGCGCGGGGGAAGAACAGGCGGGCGTCGAGATGCAGGGGATCGCCGATCTCGCCCGCCTCCAGCATCGCCTTGGCCCGCACGACGCCGGGCGTGAAGCGCATCCACATCGCCTCCATGCAGAAGACGCCCTTCCGCCGCGCCGCCTCCGCGATGCGCCGCGCCTGCCCGCCCGAGAGCGCGATCGGCTTCTCGATCAGGACCGACTTGCCGGCCTCGATGCAGGCCAGCGCGCTGTCCATGTGGTCGCTGTTGGGCGTGGCGATGTAGACGACGTCGATATCCGGCCGCGCGGCCAGGGCCTCGACGCCGGCGACGGCGGCCGGCGCGCCGGACGCCTGGGGGAAGGCCGCGGCGAAGGCCTGGGCGCTCCCGGTGCTCCGCGCCCCGACGGCGGTGAGGCGCGCGTCCGGCCGCCCGAGAAGGTCGCTGACGAAGCGCTGGGCGATGACCCCGGTGCCGAGGACGCCCCACGAGACGGTCTGTGCCATGGCTAGAACCTGGATCTCAGCTGGATCACGGCGCCGCCGCCGGCATTCTGCATGGCGAGCGCGATCTCGGTGATGTGCAGCACGAACCGCGCCGGGAGCGGCGCCGGAACGCCTGCCCGGATCGCCGCGGCCTGGGCCGCGGGTCCGCGGGCGAAATCCATCTGCGACGGGTAGCTGGGCAGCTTGCCGCCGAAGCGGGGAGTCGGCAGCTTCCGACCGAGGAAGATCCGCCCGGGCAGGTAGCGCTGGATCCGGTGCAGCAGCCGGCCGAGCCGCCCGGGCGCCTCGCCGCTCGGCGAACGGAGATAGACCGGGCCCTGGCTGGCCCACGAATCGGTCACGGTCAGGACGCCCCGGTCGCCGATGATGTGCAGGGATCGGTCCTGCGGCGCGACGAGGCCGCAGGTGATCCGCGCGACGACGCCGGATCGGAACTCCAGGCACGCCGTCGAGAAGTCGTTGGCGACCGAGTCCGGGGGCTGGCCGGTGCCCTTGTCCGGGTACAGGCGCGACGCGAAGGCGGTCATGCGCTCGACCGGGCCGAACATCAGGCTCATCCAGGTCAGGTAGTAGCCGGCGTGCTCCAGGGTGCAGCCGACCCGGTACTCGTCCTCGGCCGGCCAGGGGGCGCCGGTCACGCTCCGCCATTCATGCACCGGCTCCCGGAACACCGGCCCGTCCTCCAGTTCGGCGTAGACGAGCCGGACCGACCCGACCTGGCCGGACGCGACGGCCTCCCGCACGGTCGCGCCCGCCTCGCCCAGGATGCTCGCGGGCGCGCCGCTCAGCGAGAGGCCCTTCGCCTCGGCGAGTTCCACCAGCGCTTCGGCCTGGGCGTACTCCATGGCGAGCGGCTTCTCGGAGTAGACGTGCTTGCCGGCCTCCAGGGCGGCCTTGGTCACGACGTAGTGACTGTGCGGATTGGTCAGGTTCAGGATGAGGCCGATCTCCGGCTCGGCGAGCAGGGCCTCGAGGCTGTCGAAGGCGCGGGCGTTGTAGTGACGGCAGAAGACGGCGCGCCGCTCCGGGTCCCGGTCGTAGACGCCGGCGAGGCGCAGTTCGGGGTGGTTCACGAGGGTCGTCATGTAGAAGTCGGCGACGTAACCGCAGCCGACGATCCCGATCTGCATCTCTGTCCCTGAAGGTCATCCGCACCGGATTCGGGTCGTAGCGGCAGCGCTCCGTTCCGCGCCTTCATCAATTGGGCGTAGGATCGACGCGCCGAGAGCTCAGCGACGCTCTCCGGAGCCCGAATTCGGCGCCCATGTCTCGGCAGTACACGGCGCTCGGGCCGCAGGCGCTGACACTGTTCGGTCGAACGCGCGTTTAACGCTCCGTTTACCGTACGGTCCGACAGTTCCGGTGCAACCGGAGCCCCGTGGACAGCCATGCTCGATGTCGCCTTCTGGTGGTGTGTGGCCGTGGCTTTGACAGGATCGGTCGGCCTCGTCGGCCTGGCCGTCGTCGCCGGCCGGAGCGGCCGCTCGCAGCCGCGCGGCCTCAAGCTTACCCGGACCGAGCCCCTCGTGCTCCGTCACTTCGGGCGCGCGTAGGTCGGCATTCGACCGGCACCGGCGGAGTGTCCGGCGTCTCAGATCTTTAAGTTCGCGGTCGGATCGGGTTCCCGCCGGGAAGATCCGTCGTGCCCAGGTCGCGCGAGGATCCCTGACCCTCAACCGGTTCACCCCGGTCGACGTAGCCGTCGGGCACCACCGCCTGGGATCCCTGCGATGGAAGGCGGGTCGGGATCGGGCCGGTCGCGGTCACCGGAACCGACGTAACCGAGGTCGTCGACGGCAGGATCGCGTGCCTCCGGGTGCCGCTCGACCCGCCGACCGGTCGGGCTTGCCACGGTGCGACATCACCGTTTCCGCGGGTTCGATCTCAGGTGAGCCGCTTCCCTTCGCGGCGCCGGACGCTGCCGGTGTCAGGTCAGGGACAGCGATCGAGGTCCGGCCGCCTCACGATCTCACCCGGAGCACGATCTTGCCTCCGAGCCGACCCTCCTCGGAGCGCGCGTGGGCGCTGGCGACCTCGTCGAGGGGAAACTCCAGGCCGACTCGCGGCACCACGAGGCCGCGCTCGAGGAGGCGCGTTACGGCGTCGAGCTTGCGGCCGTCCTGGCGCGAGAAGACGAAGTGGTAGGTGGCGTTCCGGCCCCAGGCGCCGATGAGGTTCTGAGGCGTCGCGGTGTCGACCAGGGTGACGACGCGCCCGTCCTCGCGGAGGATGCGTGGGGAGCGCGCGAGCGTGTCGCGGCCGATCGTGTCCAGGACGACGTCGACGCCCCTGCCCTCGGTCAGGCGATCGACGGCGTCCACATAGTCCTCGCGCTCGAAATCGATGACGGCGGAGGCGCCGAGCCGCTCGACGCGCGCCACGTCGCTGCCGCGCGCCGTCGCCAGGACCCGTGCCCCAATGGCCTTCGCGACCTGGACGGCGATCGCCCCGACGCCCCCGGCACCGCCGTGGACGAGGACGGTCTCTGTGACCTGCAATCGGGCCCGCTCGACCAGCCCTTCCCAGACGGTCACGCCGACGAGGCTGACGCTCGCGGCCTCGGAATGGGTGAGGTTGACCGGCTTGCGCGCGACGATGCCGGCATCCGCCACGTGGTACTCGGCGTACGATCCCGGACCGTCGAAGATCCGCGGCGTGTAATAGACCTCATCCCCCGCGCGGAACTCGGTCACGTCGGATCCGACCTGGTCGACGACGCCGGACACGTCGTGCCCGATGATGGCCGGCAGCGCGACCTGATCGGCGTAGTCGCCGCGGCGGATCTGGCAGTCGAGCGGGTTGATCGACGTGGCATGCACGGCCACGCGGACCTGCCGGGGTCCCGGCCGAGGGTCCGGCAGCTCCCGGAGCTCGAAGCTGTCCGGCCCCCCGAACTTCGTCAACACCATCGCCTTCAAGAGAGCCTCCCGTCCTGACCGGCCAACCTTGTGTCAGCCGGGCTGCGGGATGACGAACGCGTTCTCCTCAAGGGGTCGATGAGCTACGTTCAGCCATGACGATGCGGAGATCGCTTCCCCCGCTCGCGGCGCTCCGGGCCTTCGAGGCGGCCGGGCGCCGCCTGAGCTTCCGCGCTGCCGCCGACGAGCTGGGTGTCACGGCGACCGCCATCAGTCATCAGATCCGGCTTCTCGAGCAGACCCTGGGGCTGCGTCTCTTCCACCGCGAGACGCGCCGGGTCCGGCTGACCGTTGAGGGCACCGTTCTGCTGCCCGTGCTGCGCGACGGTTTCGACGCGTTCGCCCGAGCCATCGAAGAGATCCGCGGCCGGCACGCGGCCGGCGTTCTCACGCTCTCGGCCCCGACCGCCTTCGTCGCGAAGTGGCTCGTGCCTCGGCTTGCCGACTTCCGGGCCGCGCATCCCGATTGCGATCTGCGACTGCACGCGTCCGACAGCCTGCTCGACTTCGCCCGCGACGGCGTGGACGTCGCCGTCCGATACGGGCCCGGTCCCTATCCCGGCCTCGACGCGCACAGGCTGGTGGTCGACCGAGTCGCACCCGCTTGCAGTCCGCGTCTCGCCATTCGATCCAAGAGCGATCTGGCCCGCCACCCCCTGCTGCACTTCGAGTGGCCCGACCTGACCGACGAGACGCCGACCTGGCCGGCTTGGCTGCGGAAGGCCGGGATCACCGATATCGATGGCGGTGCGGGCATTCGCTTCAGCGACGAAGGCCACGTCATCCAGGCCGCGATCGCCGGTCAGGGTATAGCGCTGGTCTCGGTCGTACTGACCGCCGACGACCTGGCGAGCGGCACGCTGATTCAACCCTTCGGGCCCGTCCTCGACGCGCACCCCTACTGGGTCGTCCACCCGCGACATCCGGCCCAGGCGGGACGCATCGGGGTGCTGATCGACTGGCTGCGCAACGCAGCCATCCGTTGACGCGGGACCATGTGGCGAGGTCTGTATGAAGGTTCGCGAGCGGCCATCCGCCGGCGGTTCGGCAATCTTTGTTCGGGGCGGGACCCGGCATCTCGACAATGATGCGGCGACCGTCCGAAGCGTTGGCCCAAACTCCCCGCTCGATCGCAGTGCTCGTCGTGGAGCGAAATTTTCGCCGATCGCCGGTAAATCTCGGCGGCATAGCAAGCCTAAATCCAGTGTCCGGTAAAACCGAAGCTTAAGTCGGAAGGACAGGCGATGCTGTGTCGTAAAGGCTTGCATGAAGACGTTCGACGGGGCCTGTTGCAAGCCCGTCAAGGCAGTCAACGACGAAGGAGTGCGAATCTGAGATCTTTCGCGATCGATCGCCATCGTGGACGGCCGTTGTGAACCGCCCGATAGGTTCCGCCGGCGACACGTGCCGACAGGCCCTGGAGCGCCTCTAGGCGCGTCTCAGTTCGATAGATCGCTTCGCGCTTCTCGAGCTGGTCAAGCGCGCTGCGAAAGAAAGCGGCCGCCCTTGCCCGATCGAAGAGTGGAAAATGCTCAGCCGTCGCTTCCGGAAGCCGTTCGACGATATCGATCATGGCGGTCGTGGCTTCCCTGTAGGGATCCAAGCCCCCAGCTACCGTCCTCCGACCCGCGCTCCGCTCGCGCTCACCGTGTCCGAACAGATTATGGGCGTGCTGCCGATAGCGGACCAGGGGTACATCGATCTCGACGGTCTGACCGACGACTTGCGCCAGGAACATTACCCAACGGTCGTGAGCGATCATCTCGCTGGGGACAATGAAATCGATAAAACGGTCATCGACATCCCACAGATCCAAGAGTTCCCGTCGAAAGACGATCGAAAATCCGAAGAACGTCAACCACGGATCGTAGGTGAGCGGTTTTCTGAGGCCGGTACGATGAATGCCTTGCCGAAAGACGCCAAGCTCGCGATTGCTGGAGTCGATAGTGATGGCCGTATGGGCGATCATCGAGACGCTGCGATCGTCCAGATAGGGCGAGCAAAACTCGATCTTCTTCGTGTCCCAGATATCGTCCTGATCGCAGAAGGCGACGAATTTTCCACGCGCCAACCGAGCGGCTCTCAAGAAATTGCTTCGAAAGCCGAGCGCGGGCACGTTCTCATGGATTTTGAACTCGATTGCGCTGCCGCAAGAGAAATTTCGGACAATTTCCAGCGTGTTATCCGTAGATGCGTCGTCGGAAACGATGATCTCAAGAGGATGTACTGTTTGTCCGACGAGAGTTTCGAGCTGTTCGCGGATAAATCTCGATCCGTTATGCGTGGCAAGAACAACAGAAACACCATGTTCATATCGCATGATGATGTCCTGACGAAACGGATTGCTATCTTCTGCGGTCGGAGCAACAATCAGACCATCTCTCGGTCACGGGTGGCCTCTCGAGTTCTTGCTATCGAGTGAGCGCGTATTCATTTGGGGCCACAGTCTTAATCGAACGGACTTGGATGCAAATAAATGAACGGAGCTGTGGCGGCCGAAGCAGATATTTTGCTCCATTCTCTTGGTAAGATGCCGACCAAGAACGTCTTTCTTGAACTCGAGAGTGGCGCTTTGCGCCGACGCGGAGGCTGTTGATTTATCATCTTAGTCGTCGGTACTGTCTATAGCCTTCGCCACAAAAAGCAAGAGCGCTAATGAAGTTCTTGTTCTGCACGTTCCGATCATTGACCTGTACCCGCCGGGGGCCGGAAGGGATATCGACGCGGCCGGATGACGGCGTGCGCTCCGACAGATCTGCGACGCCGAAGCTGACCGGCGGGAATCCACGCCACGTTGCCGACTCGCAAGCTACCCAACCCAGGCGTTCGGAGAGCGGTCGTTGCCTGCCGAAAGCCGCCACTTATCGATCGTCCAGCAACCTCGGATTGAAGGCGCGGTTGGCATCCCACTAAGGAATCCCATTCGCCCCGTGGTCTCGGTAGCCGGATCGAGCGAGAAGGCGATCATGATAGGCCGAGACGGCGGGATAGCTCGGGCGCTCCATTGGCGTCATGCGCCAACGGTTTACGGACAAGCCGAGAACGACATCCGCCAACGTGAAGGCTCCTCCGGTCACATAAGCTCCGGTTGAGGAGAGATGGTGGTCAAGGATCCCCATATTCGCGTTCCAGGCCTCGACCCCCGCCACTATCCGGTCTGGATCGGCGTAGGCCGGATCACGACGAACGAGGCCGAGGAAAGCCGCCCGCCAAGACGCGTTCAACTCGGTCGCTTGCCAGTCCATCCATTGTTCAACCAGAGCGCGTCCACGTGGGTCAGCAGGGAGCAGATCCGTCCGAGTGGCGCTCGCAGCGAGGTAGCGGCAGATCGTATTTGACTCCCACAAGGCCCCTGCCGCGTCTTCAATCACGGGCACGAGGCCGTTCGGGTTGCGAGCCAGAAATTCCGGGGTATCCGTTGCTTGGAAATCGCTGCCGTAGTCCTGGCGATCGTAATCCAATCCGATCTCGGCACAGGTCCAAAGCACCTTGCGAACATTGATCGAACTGGCCTTGCCGAGAATGCGGATCATGGGAGCGGGTTAGCCAACGCTGGAATGATGAAGAGACGACCACAGAGGGCGTGGTTGCATCTTCCACCCGCGGAGTTAACCGCCCTTGTCTCAGGTGCGCAAAGCGGATGCAGCGAGCGACCTCGAGAGGATCTCGAGCGATGTCCACGGCTACGCCCGCTTCGATGCGTCCACAATCCAGATGCGGTCGGGCAGGGAACCATCCATCTAAGACGTTGGGGAGAGCCATGCGCCGCGGCAGAAGCTGGCCGAAAGATGCCGGTCTGCTCCGGAGTGAAACTGCCGGAAAAGTCGACACCTCCTGTCGCACGTCGTCAGAACACCGCGTGGTCGCCGCGCTCGGCGACCGCCTCGCCACGGACCACGCGCGCATAGTAGTCGAAGAGCGTCTCCGATCCCGTCGACGGAGTGGCCTGGGCATCGTATCGCCCGGTCGCCGGGTCCAGGACGAGCATGGACTCCGTCGCGTAGTAGCGCCCGATCCGCGCGAGTTCGGCCTTGGCGGCCAGGGCCGGTACCCATCGGCCCATCGTCGTCAGAACGGCGACGATCGCGTCCAGCAGCACGACCGGAATGTGCGTGAAGCGCGGTTCGCGCCCCAGAAGGGCGAAGAGCCGCTCGCCCTGCGCGCGCGGCGTGATCGCCTCGCCCGGGCCGCCGATCGGCAGAACGCGATTGCGGCGGTCCCCATCGTCGAGGCAGTCCGCGAGATAGCGGCCAAGGTCGTCGTCGCTGATCGGCTTGCAGGCCGTCAAGGTCCCGTCCCCGAACACCAGAAATGGCTTGCCGCGTTTCACGCGTTCGATCTGTCCCGAGAGCGATTTGAAGAAGGCGGTGGGCCGAACGATCGTGTAGTCGAGCCCCGATGCGATCAGCTCTGCCTCGAAGGCGCGCTTGGCGCGCTGAAAAGCGAGGATCGGCTTCTGGACGCAGATCGCCGACAGAAGCACGACATGCGTGACGCCGGCCGTCCGACCCGCGTGCAAGGCCTCGACCTGCGCGCCGTAATCGATCGCCCAGGCATCGTCGGGCAGCCCCGTGCGCGAGGCGAGGCACGACACCAGGGCGTCGAAGCGTTCGCCGCGGACACCGTCGCGCGCCAGCGACACCGTGTCGGTCAGATCCACGATGCGCGCGGTAGCGCCTGACGGGATCGCGGTTTCGGCAGGGCGCCTGACGAGGCAGACGACCTCGTGGCCGCGCGAGACCAGTGCCCGAACCGTTGCCCGGCCGATTGTGCCGGTCGCTCCCAGGAAGAGGACACGGCGCGGCCTCACACCGTCCGGTCGATCCGCTTTCATGATCGCTTCATCACGACGTTCAACCATCCTAGCGCGACGGCGGCGCTTGCGCTGCCCCGTCGAACGGCGAAAGCGAAGATACGACGGGATCCGCAGAATGATCCGCGTCAATCTTGACGTTCAGCTGCGCGAGACCGCCTGTCCAGTGTCGACCCTTGGCCTGAGGTGGCTTCCGCTCT